>JBILRK010000095.1:0-6778 GCA_044372705.1 Saprospira sp.
CATACATTAACCGAAGACATTTATGATCTTTATAAACTTGCAGAAGGGAAAAAAGTTAAAATTGGAGGCATTGAGTATATGCTCGAAAATGGCAATTTCCGCAAAATTCTTAAGTCCTAAAATTTAGAATAAGCGCTGTAAAATATAGGATTTCACAATTGGGCTGGCAATAAGTTGAAGATTGCCGGCTCAATTATTTTTAGGAAATATCCTTTATGGTCATTTCAAACCACAAGTCTTTTATCAAGGGCTGAAGACCCGCCAAATCATCTTGAATTTCAGAAAGTTCATCTACGCCGCCAAATTCGCCCAGACTTAGAATGCTGTCATCATCGGCATGCATACGTTTTTTTGAGCCCTCCACTTGCTCGGATCGAAAAAATACATAGCGGTCGATATCGGCATAAGAAGAAGCGGCATAAATTATCCTTTGTAAATCGACCCTGTATTCGATGCTTATTTCTCCGATATTTAAATTCAGCAGCGCATCATCCTTATTTTTAAGTTTCAATTTTGCATAAGCTTCTTCAAATGTCAGATTAAGTACATTGAGCATCAACTGCATTGCCAGATAATTATTTTCGGCACTACCATTTTCCAGAAGCTGATTTATTTTATCTAATTCTGACATTTATTTTGACGAAGGCATTTTTTCAAAGAGGCCACTTTCCAGAACTGCCTTTTCTATTTTGAAAATGATATGATTGTTGCCTTGCGCATAAATCCTTAAATTTCCCCACAAATCTGAAAAAGTAAATTTTTCATCTTCTATTGTGTACCAACTGAAATTTTCGTCCATATAAGAATTGTGATGTGACGATAACAGTTGAGCATTCAATTTATTAAGCACATAGTGAATATCCTTGTTAATTTGACCGTTATAGGGTTGCTCAAAATTAATTTGTAGCGCATTGCTGCCGACATCTGAGATTGTGAAGCTATTCATGTATTAGCCGAATTTTTTTTAAAATGCTAAACCTGGAATTAAGCTAAGTTATTCCACCGTTATTTTAAATATTAATTCTTCTTTGATGTCACCTCGGTACATTTTTCTTACTATCAAATCTGAACTACCAATTGCTTTTCCCTCGAAAATCAGTGTGACCGTTGAGTTGTCAGCACCTGCAAGATGTTTTCTATCTTTATTTTTATATACTTTGTTTCTTTCTTTGAGGAGCAATACATTGTCATCACTTAATTCGTGTTCAGCGCTGATTCCAACTGAGCCATGCTCTCTGAAGGAATAACTTATTTGCTGTCCAAGCTTGATTTTATACTCACTTTGAGTTAAAGAAGTAATTATTACAATTTCCAACTCCGATTTATTTTTCGATGAGGACTTATCTTTTGATAATGTATTATTTAATGAGCAGCTGAGTACAATAAAAGGAACTAAAAAGAAAAACAAAGCGCTTTGAAATCTGAGTTTCATAATTGCTTGAAATCATTGACAATATATAAAAAATAGTATCTGTGACGATTAATCCAACATAATCACCTGCAAAATTTCGTAAGTATCGGCATTGGTAATGTAAGCAACTAGCGCATAACCCCCAGGCAGATCGCGGAAAGATGCAGGAATTTTGAAGGTATAGTCCTTGCGCATTTTGAAACCTGCAGCTGTAGTGCCAGTAAAAACTGGCTCGCCCCATGTGCCATTTACATTACCAATATGAACATTGTGGTGATCATAAAACTCTACATCATTAGGGAAAACGCTGTATTTTTTTTGCCAGTCAATAACTTCTTTAGCAATGGCATAGACCACCAGATTGTAATTTCCAGTCAGTTCTGTTTTAGCTTCAGCCTCAATGTGTACAAACATGGCGTCTGTTTCATCATAATAATTCAAAACGCCCTGTAAATTAGCTCTCAGGTTATTTTCCTGGAGATAGTTTGTTACATATTGCTGCCACTGACCAAATGGAATCCAAAGAGTTGTAGAGCCCGAAAGAGGACGACGATTAATAAGACCATAGGGATTGCCGGGCAATCCGCTTAGCGTGGTGGAGTAGCTGATGCCCGCATCATTGGTAAAATCGCGGCTGTATTTAGGATAACCTTGCTCGTCGGGCGTGTACCAGCGTTGATATTGAGAAATTCCTCCTGTTCCGGCATGTTCACTGATAACAAAAACACGACCCGGATTTGCAGTTTCAATATTTTTAGCAACAACAGCAGCCTGCGGACAATTTCCGCACTGATGCCCAGTGTAGTCCTCAATTAATACATTTACATTGGTATTGTTATTTTGGCCGAAACTGGGATAATTATACTCAGTTGCAAAGTTACCCGGAAATAGAGTAATGTCGTAATTGGCCGAATCTATCGGTATAGGATTTTTTACCCGATCGCAAGAGAAAAACAGTGATACTGTAAGAATAAACAATAATACCTTTTTCATAATTGTTTCATTTTAAAAACGTACAAATAATTTAAAAACTATGTGTAAAACTAAAAGTAAAGCCATTGGATGCAGGCACCTGACGGCAGATACCGCCTACACAGAAAATACCTGCGCGTTGTTTGCCCACATTTAACATAAAACGTGTTGATCCATTGATATATGATACCGAACCCAACAAATAATGTACTCTTTGAGCACTAACATCGTTGCCATAATTCCATTGGTCAATAATCCCGAATGTCCAGTGAGGCGAGATGGTATATTCCAACACTAATGTTGCCCAATCGCCCTTGTCCTGTTTGGTCCAAAGACCTTGCAATTCTCCGCGAAGGCTATGTTTTTTACTCAATTTATAGGTCACATCTACAACCGCAATATTGGTGTAAATATAACCAAGTGTTTGCGCCACAATATTTGCCGATGCATTGAAAGCCTGATTATAATAAACCAGATTCACCAATAATTTTTTGTTGAATTTACGACTTATTTCGATATTAAAATCTCTGAAAAATAGACTGTCACTCATTCCGAAAGGTGTGGCAGTATAACCACGCAGTAAGCTATCGTACAAAATAGACTCTCTATTAACATCATAAGCTGTTGAGAAGTTTACATTGATTTTTGTACCGTACTTTCCACCAATTTTAGATCCCTTTGGAATGGTGTACATAATGTCGGCCTGATAGGCGATTTCGCCTGTTGGAATAGTAGCGTATGGGTAAAGCGTGGCAGCAAGATTGTAAGTGTGCGTTTTGGTGAGCGCCGGCAGAAAGTTAACCTGAAGGTCGGTAAGTGTGGCACCACGGTCGGAGCGGAAGCTCATATTATCGATCGATTTGGCCTGTAACAAAACACCAAAGCCTTTGCGGCTGTAACCGGCATTCAGTAGTAGGCCATGGCCGTTTTTGTATATGTAGCCATTATTGTCGGAGGGGTCGTTTTCTTTAATAACATATTCGCCCGAAAGGTAAAAATTTTTGTAACCGATTTTCATTCGGCCCGAGTAGGCTGCAACATTTTCGGGAAGGATGAGCAGGGTATTCTGGTCGCGCTGGAATTTACTGACAAAACTACCGCCAGCGCTGATTTGTAGGCCGATGCTGTCTAATTTTGGAAAGAGGGATCTGAAATCGACTTCGCCGTTAACACCGCGTACAATGCCGGGACCATTTACCAGTTTGCTGTCGAATTCGAATCTTTGCTTGCCAACTAGTCCGGTCAGTTCTATGCCTTTGTAGGGGCGGTATTTCAGGTGTACACCATCCATAGCATTGTCCAAACCCAAGGCTCTTTCTTCGAAAGAACGGAAAACCATTCCGCTGCCAAATTGATCGTAGAAATTACCGACAGTTACTTCGAGATTTTTTCCAGAAAAACCAGCATATCGATAGCCGATACCAGAGCCCTGAAAACGCTGTGGATAACCGAGCAAGACAGGAAGGTAACTTTCGAAACGAACGCCTGCTTTGAAAAAGCTATTTCGGTAATTAACATTTGCAAAAGAGTTCATGGCACCTTTTTCGGGTGGCACCTGTGCATTGATATTAGAATCGGGTCGATAAAACTGATAAGTCGATTCGATATTTCCCGTCACAGTACCCAATTGCAGGTTTTCGAACTGTGCAAAAGAAAATTGGGCTGTAGCAATACATACAGCCCATATTATGAGATTAAAAAGTTTCATGAATATTGATTTCTATTCAGCGAGTTTTTTGATTTTTTCAAACAATTCATTTTCGTCGCCGGGATTGTAGTTATTATGTTTCCACACAATATTTCCTTTACCATCAACGAGAAAAGTAAAAGGAACATTATTTACACCAAGGGCTCTTTTCAGATCGCCATTGGTATCGAGCAGTACCTCATATTCCCAGCCTTGTGCACTTACATAAGGTTTTACCTTATCTACCGTTCTTTGGTCATCGATGGAGATGGCATAGATTTTTACACCTGTTTCTTTTTGCCAATCCTCGTAAAGGTCGCTGATAGTATTCAGTTCTCTTTTGCAAGGAGCGCACCAAGTTGCCCAAAAATTGATAACATAGGGTTTGCCATCATTCTTAATTTCACTAAGATTAACTGCATTTCCATCGATGTCTTTCAGTACTACATTGGGTAGCTTTTCTTGTGCAAATGTAACAATTGACAGAAAAAGGAAAAAGGTCAGTAAGTTAAGGCTTTTCATAATTGATTTGAATTTAGCATAAAAACAAATTTGGGACTTTGTGAAAGGGCTTACCTTCGGACAGAAAGTAAGCCCTTTTAGGTCACCAATTCCTATCGTTTTTGAATTAGACAAATATCAATCCAAAAATTAAGGAAAATGTAATTTATTTCAGAACTGAAAGTTTCTCAGTTGTGATTTTACCGTCAGCATTGATTGTAACAGTGTAAAGACCGTTAGCAAGTTGAGAAACATCCATTTTGTGGAAGTTTACATTGCTAAGATTTTGGCTGAGTACGATACGACCCTGGATATCAGAAACGCGAATTACTGCTTCGTTTACAGTGTTTTCGAAGTTCAGATTTACTTCGCTAGAAGTTGGGTTAGGGAACATTCTCAGGTTGTTAACAACAGCTTCTTCTACAGCAGTAGCAGATGCGTTTACAGCAAATTTCTTATTATCTGAAGAAGTGAACTGAGCGCCAGTCATACCTGGAATCAAAACACCATCGGCCCATACTGCATAGCTACCGTTACCGTATCCGCAGCACATACCGTCACCATAAGAGTCATTGATTTGGAAAGTGTAGCAATCGTTAGGCAAGGTCAAATTGATATCAGGCTGTGGATTAGTACTGTTATTTTGAAGGCTAGTATAAGTAGGATTCTGAGAAACTGTTACACCGGCACTGTTTTTGAGTGTCCAGCTTGTTTCTCCACCATAACCATCCAATGTGATTTTGATGGTGATGTTAGATTTTGTAGTTTCTGTAGCAAGGTTGAATGCATCAGAAGTTGAGTTGTTTGTAGCAACTGGATCGGCAGAACCGTTCACCGTAGTAATAGCTACATTGAAAGTGTTGCTGGCTACAGATGAGAAATTCAGTACAGGAAGCGATACATAAGCAACTTGAGAATAAGCCAAATTTCCTGTCCATGTATAAGTAGCTGGAGTACCACCATTAACTGAATATGTAAATCCAACTGAAGTAAGCGGAGCGGCACCATTGTTTTTGATTTTTACCCATGGGTCAGCACTACCTGATCCAGGACATACATCATCAATAGCTTCCATCTGCAAAATGCCAGCATCAAGAGCAACGGCGTGGTTTACAACAGTAACATTGGCACCACTTACATTGATTACTTCTTGTTGACCTTCAGCAATGAAAGCAACTACTTCAAGATTACCCAATTCATAGGCAATGTTATTAAGTGAAGCAGGAATAGTGTAGAAGAAAGTATCTGTATCTGTTGAACCTGAAGTAGTAGAAGGAACGTCAACACCCCACTGACCTGTAAGCAGGTGACGAAGCATGTGCTGATGTCTGTATTTACCATTTACCATTACACTTGTAGGATTTGCAGTCATACCTGTTTGAGGGCCTTCAACATTGTTTTGAAGCAGAGCAACATTCAATTTATTGGTAGTTGCACCATTTGCAGTATAGTAGTATTTGGTGATTACACGTAATTGTCTTGTCTGTTCATCAACCTGCGCTTCAACAGCAATATTTGCATAAGCAGGCTGAGCTAATACCTGAGTTGTAGCATTTGACCAGTTACCACGACCCATAGCAGTACCGCTACCTTGTCCTAAACCGGCGAAAACTTTGCGATTGACAGTACCTGCAGGATAACCAGTCAAGCCAGTCTGTCCAGAAATTGCAGTTCCGAATGGCGTACGGAAATCGGGATCTCCAGCTGTTGGCGCAGCAAAACTGCCTACGTGTACATTAACCATCCAGAAATTGGCACCATGTGTGTTTTTCAGATTTTGAGCTCTGAGGTGACCATCAGGACAGAAGGTACAGTAAATACCAGTAAATTCTTCCAAAAGAGCTTTTTTGTTTTCAGGTGTTGTGCTAACTGTTAATTGAGCAAATACATTGATGCTCATTAGCACACCCGAAAGAAGTAAAATTGACTTTCTCATGTTAAAAGGATTGGTGTTAAAATGTTAGATAAGATTTATTGGAGATTAGCCCAATGAACTTATATTAGATGTTAGTAATACAAAATTAAACATTTTATAATAATGAAAAAGCAAAATTGAAGTTTTTACTGACAAAATCAGGAAATTAATTATTTTTGTAGTGTCATAACAAATAATCTTCCAACAGGGGGCGTGTAATTCTAATTTAAATTAATAATGTCATGAAGAATGTTTTCCTAATTTTATTTGCCTTTTTTACAGGCATTGCTTT
>JBILRK010000097.1:0-6772 GCA_044372705.1 Saprospira sp.
TACAAGCAGCAATCCACTAGCCAAAGGATCGAGGGTGCCAGCGTGACCCACCTTTATTTTTTTGTTTCCACTGGCTTTTCTCAGGGCGAATCTCAATTTATTCACTACATCAAAGGATGTCCAGTGAAGTGGTTTGTCAATCAGAAAAAGTGCGCCTTCTTCGTAGTTATAGGGTGGCTTGCTGTTCATTGGTTTTTATATTGAGCAAAAATACTAAAAAACGGCAACTTTGTATCAAGTAGCAAGTAGTAGGTACCAAGTATTTTCATCACTGAAAAAAGTTCTGATACCTGATACTATGTACTACCATATCACTTTCAGTACTAAAAAAGTCCTGATACCTGCTATCTGATACTATGTATTTAAAAACAAATTCATCACTAAAAAAGTCTTGATACCTGATACCTGATACCTGATACTCATTACTGAAAAAACCCCATCAGCCGGGGAGACTGACAGGGCTAATCCTAACAAAAAACTAAAACAAAAACTTATTACATTACAAAAACTAAAACATTGTCTGATGAAATTCAATTTTGATATTTTCTTAACCTGAAACAAATTTCGGCAGTTTTGAGGCTAAAAAAAATGACCGGGCTCAATATCGATGATGACGCTCGTTAGTTTTTTTATTTTTTGTAAGGTCAGCCGCTTTGACATTTGAATAAATGATTTTATTTTTACAAAACAAGTTTAGTACAAAAACAATAAAAACAACATTTATGGCTGATTATAGCGAGCAAATTAATCAATTGAAAGAAATCTTAAGTCAAGAATTCAGCATTCAGAAATCTACAGGCAGAATTGACAATAATGTTTCAGCCTATTGGCTCAAAGTAAAAAAAATATTTCCAGAAGATTTGGTCGCAAACCTTGAAACTAATCCCGATAGCGATGAGACCAAAGCCGCATTAGAAAATGAATTAAACGAACAGTTTAAAAACCAGCGTTTTATTGCACACACTGCTATGTTCATCAATCTTTACGAGCGAAAAAAATAATCAAACAATTTTCGATATTCAAACCTGCCATTAAGCGGCAGGTTTTTTTGTATAAATCAAAAACCAGAATGCCATGAACCTAATGACCTTGTTGGCTCCTGTACTCAAATGGTACATCCGCGGACTTTCCAAAAAAAGCCTGGCCGATTACAATAAAAATGAAACAATCAGCGGAATCAATAAAAATGTCCGAATCCTTAGGGATCAATGGGCTGTACCGCATATTGAAGCCGAAAACGAAGCGGATCTCTTTTTTGCGCAGGGCTATGTTCATGCACAGGAGAGGCTCTGGCATATGGAAATGAATCGCCGTATCTCACAGGGCCGCCTTAGCGAAATCTTTGGTAAAATTGCCCTAGATAGCGACAGACTACTTCGTACCCTAGGGTTTAACCGATTGGGGAATGCCGATTGGGAAAAGTTTAAAGACAGCGAAATGGCAAAGGTAGCCGAATCTTATTGCGCAGGAATCAATGCCTGGATTGACAATTGCAAAAATCTGCCTGTCGAATTTAAATTATTGAAAATAAAACCCGAAAAATGGAAGCCAAGCGATTGTATGGCTTATGGACGTTTCATCTCTTTCAGAATGTCATATGGCTGGGTGCACGAACTGGAGCGTTTGCAGCTGGCACAACTCGTTGGCGTGGAGAAGGCATTGGAACTACATCCCGAGTATCCGAGCTTCAATCCGGCTATCCTGCATCAGGGCATTGAAACACATCGCATTGCCGATGGTCGACTCGAGGCTTTCAATGGTCCTTTTCTGCCAAAGATGGGAGGAAGCAATAGCTGGTCTGTATCGCCCGATAAGATGGAAAATGCCTCGGCAGTGCTTTGCAACGACCCACACCTTGCAGTAAATATGCCTAATATCTGGTTCGAGAATCACCTTATTTGTCCTGAGTATGAGGTAACAGGTGTTTCACTTTTGGGCATTCCAATGGTACTCATCGGTCACAACCGCAATATTGCCTGGGGCGCTACGCTCTCCTTTGTCGATATGCAGGACAGTTATATTGAGGAATTCAGCGATGCAAGCTGCAGTCAATATAAATTTGGCAATGAGCTGCGCGACAGCCGATTCCTGGAAGAAACG
The DNA here is from genome assembly GCA_044372705.1 of Saprospira sp. Classification (GTDB taxonomy): domain Bacteria; phylum Bacteroidota; class Bacteroidia; order Chitinophagales; family Saprospiraceae; genus Saprospira. The sequence goes on from JBILRK010000097.1 coordinate 2,101, forward strand.
ATTCACATAAAAGGTAGCAAAACCCCACATGTCGAAAAGGTGATGTACACACATCATGGCCCTGTAGTCTCAGATTTGTTGGGCCTGAAAGACAAAAAAATCAGTCTACAATCGGGCTGTCTGGGCGACAATGACATGCTCAGCGGTTTTTATCACCTGAACAAAGCAAAGGGTTGGAACGATTTTGTCAAAGCTTGCGCCTATATCAATGCTCCGAGCCTGAATCTGAACTATGCCGATACAGAAAACAATATTGGTTACTATGTGACAGGCAAGATACCCATCCGCAAAAAAGACCAGGACCTTTTTCCAAGAAAGGCAGCTTCTACCGAATATGAATGGCAGGGTTTTGTGCCCTTCGAAGAAATGCCACATGCCTTCAATCCAGCCCGTGGCTATGTTTTTACCTGTAACAACAAAGTGGTGAATGATGATTATCCCTATGATCTGGGCAATGTATGGATGAACGGTTACAGGGCCTCTCGTCTTGGAGAACTTTTCAAAAGCAAGGATAAATTCAGTATGGATGATTTTGCCGAATGGCAGCTCGATTTTCATTCCATTCCGGGTTTGCAATTTGCCGAATTATTCAAAAAACTGACCACTGATCAAAAACTGCCAGATGAAAACCTATACAAACAGACGGTTGATATATTTTTAAAATGGGATGGCAATCTAACTGCCGATTCTATTGGAGGCTGTATTTATCAGGTATTCAAACAGTCGCTCATCGATTTTATTATGGGCGAGGAACTGAATAAAAAGCGCCTTCAGGGCTTCAGGGGAGAAGGACCCAAACCACCGATAATCCATGACAATGAGTTCTGGGGGCACGACACTACTACCCTACTTCGCATCCTAGAGCAACCTGAAAATAGTAAGTGGTTAAAGCTTAGCCCAACAGAAACTGTAATCAAGGCTATGTCAATGACGGTAGATTTCCTCAAAAACAAATTTGGAAATAACTTTGCCGACTGGCAATGGGGTAAACTACACCAAATGCGCATTGTGCATGTTCTTGGCGCACAAAAACCGCTGGATAAAATCTTTAATTATGAGCAAATTGCCATTGGAGGTGATACAGATACACTTTGTCAGGTGGCGTTTCAGCCAGGCAATCACTATGCTGGGACGCTTACTGCAGCTTCTTTTCGCCAGATTATCGACATGGGCAATTTCGATAATTCGCGCTGCAGTTTTCCGGGCGGTCAGTCGGGCAATCTTGTTTCACCCCATCGTTTCGATCAGTTCGAAAGCTGGATGAAAGGGGAATTTAAGCCAATGATCTGGTCGAAAGAGCAAAGAGAAAAGTTTAAGAAGTATGAAATGTGGCTGAAGATGAAAGAATGAAAGATGAAAGATTGAAAGTGTGCGACCCTAAAATAACTTTACTTTTTACTTTCATTTTTACACTTTTTTGGGTAAACCTATTTTAGGACAAGTCAGAGAAAAGAACTGAACTAAAAACTACAAATTTAGTTTTTCTTTGCGCCTCTGTCTGAAAATAGCATGGTAGAGCAAAACAGAAAAGCTATTAAAGCGCGAATGCATTTTGCAAATAATAACTCTAAAAAATTCAAACTTTAAACATATAATTGTATATTTGATTAACGAAAGGCACTTATGCATTTTAAAGACATAATTAGCGTTTGCTAACGAACCTGTTCTAGAAACCGACCAACATTTCGAAAACATACAGGAGAGTGGCAGTACGCTCACGTGAAGGCGCGGGCGTTGCTGTACTTTGTATGTTGGGCTCTTGGTCGGGCCTCTATAACGAAGAAGTCACGGCAGCTATCCCACGCTGATTTTATTAATAGCTGCTCTATTGGGATGGGTGGAGTGAAGAAACCTAAGCTTTATGAAAACCTATAATTTATTTTTATTGACAATACTTTTTATTGGCATTTTCAATAAAAGTGCATTTGGTCAGGAACAAAACTGCGAGGAGGCAAAAAAGAAGTATTTAATTGAAAACCCAGATGTGGCTAAGGCTGGGATAGATGCTTGGGGACATTATTTATCTTACGGAAAAAAAGAAGGTAGAAAATGGCCTGATTGTAATACTAAAATTGAAACAAACTGTGAACAAGCAAAAAAGAAGTATTTGTTTGAAAACCCAGACGTGGCTAAGGCTGGGATGGATGCTTGGAGTCACTACACCTATTACGGAAAAAAGGAGGGTAGAAAATGGCCTGATTGTAGTGACACAAATCAAAACCAAAAAAATGACAAAAACTTAGGTATAATCACAAAACCAATTTTTGCAGATACGGGCAAACTGGCTGAGACTATAAAGTATGTTCAGTCTCTTGGTGAAAAATCAGATCAAGTCGGAAATTTTTATAATCTACAGTATGTCCATCAGGAATTTGATTTTTACGATAAACCCCTTGTTGTTTTAGATGCAAAAGTTGATGAAAGTCTTGGTAGTGAATATATAAAATCAGAAAAAGTAAAATTAGAAAATTTACTTAAAGGTTATCTAGAGCTAAAAAAGCAGGATAGTTTGCTCATATTAAAATTCAATAATTATAGGAACAAAAATAATAACGAATTTGAAAATTATTATCAACAAATAAAACAAAGTATTCAGATAATTGAATTTGGTATAAATTGGACAGAATATTCAAAAAAGCTATCTAAAGCTTTGAAAAATGATGTTAAGCAATATTACAATGGCAACTTTTTCAAGTCATCAATAAAACAAGGAGAATCCAATTTTAGCTACCATCAACTTAAATATATGTATTCAGGAAAAATAGATTATAGCTTTGATAATATAAAACTATATAAAATCATAGAAAAAGCTATACTTAAGCATCCTGAAATAATTGTTAGTGATGATAAAAGACAATCAATTATCGAAAGAGAAACAGGGCTTGATGAAGAATATTTCAAAATTAAAGTAGAGCTAGCTTCTACAAAAGAAAAACTACAATTGATCGAAAAATATTTGTTTGTAAAATTACCAAAGAGAGATAATTCCTTAGGTGAATTTTTATTTATTGGAAATACATCTAAAAACATACCCAATGGTTATGGTTATTTGATAAATGAAAAAAAGCAACTTATAGCTATAGGTTATTGGGATGAAGGTTTTCCTGTATTACTTTATAATGTTAACATATATCACGTTCCGGAAGGTAACATAAAAGATTTTAGATATTACCCATCAGATTTTTCACAAAAATATTCTTCTAAAACAATGTATACCTATATACATGGTTACCAAGGTCATAACATTAAAACATATGGTTTATACATTGGGGATTATTATTACAATTCTAAAGAAAACAAGATTTATCAAGACGGTTACGGCACTTACTTTTACTCTGCTTGGGATAAAACAGACAAACAACTTTATGTCGGTAATTATATAAAAGGAAACAGAGACGGAAAAGGCACTCATCATGATAAATCATTTACTTACGAGGGTGCTTGGAAAAATGGAAGTTTAAATTTTGGTACTATTACATCTAAAACTGACAAGAGTGTCTATACAGGTGAGATTAAAGACTGGAGAATGAATGGTGAAGGTAAAATAGTATATTCAAACGGCAATGTAAAAGAAGGTATTTTTGAAAATGGAATATACCTAATGACCAAACAACAATATTTAGCCGAACAAAATCGTAAAGAGCAAGAAAGAATTGCAGAGGAGCGGAGATTAGAGGAAGCAAGAGTTGCAGAGGAGAAAAGAAAAGAGGAGGTAAGAAAAGCGAATATGTATAAATTCTCAAAACCAAAATTAAACATACAATGGGTAGATAACAGAGTAGCTTGTTGCTGCTGCCAAGAAAGATATTGTCAGTTTGAAGAATCGAGAGCTAATAATAAAGAAACAGCCGAATATATGTATTTAGTTGAAACGCTTTATTTGCATCATAAAAAAATTGGCGCAGACAAAGAGACAGCATCTTCTGATGTTGCAAATTTGACTACATTCATAATGCAAAACTTTCCGAATGGTTATTTAATAGCTCCAGGCATTGTTATGGCATATGCTGGGATGCCGATGCTTGAAGCGTTTGGAGAAGTAACAGGAAGCCCCAATCGTGAGGTTGAAATTTACTACATAAAAGATAAACGCTGTAAGATTTGCAAGTCACAATATTACTGTGAAAGTGACAGAGATTGTAAATAATTATTACTCAGCCAGAGTTTAATGAATAGCCTCTCCAAAACCCTTTTGAATATTACCAAATGATCAAAAGGGTTTATTTTTTTTAAGAATTTATAAACATCGCATAATTTAGTAGCTGTAATTTTTAACAAATGAGCAGAGATAGATTTCAAAAAGACAGCATCCCAAAAAATCTGCATTTTTTCAATATCTTCCTTCGTCAACAAGCAAAAATTTAGCCTTGTCTTTTTAGCAGCATTTCCTTTTCTTCGTTTAAAATTCATTCCGATGCGCCTATTCTTTTTTTTGCTTTTCGCCTTTTCATTACAGCTTAATGCTCAATTTAGCAGTGCTGATAGTTTGCGTGGACAACTCAGGCCCGAGCGCAGTTGCTATGATGTGAAATTTTATGATTTGAATCTGGATATCAATTTCCAATCGAAATACATAAAAGGTTATAATACCATATGCTACAAAGTTGTTCGTGGATTTAATATGTTGCAGATTGATCTTTTTTCGAATATGAAAATTGACAGCATCATACAC
>JBILRK010000098.1:0-6758 GCA_044372705.1 Saprospira sp.
GGCTATTGCGGCAATGGCCTTTGGAACAGAGAGCGTTCCTAAGGTTTATAAAATTTTCGGTCCCGGCAATCTTTATGTAACTGCCGCCAAGCAAATGGTTGCTCGTGAAGGCGTAGCAATCGACATGCCTGCAGGTCCATCTGAACTTATGGTTGTTGCCGACGAAAGTATGCCATCTTCTTTTGTTGCGGCCGATTTACTTTCACAGGCAGAACATGGCATCGACAGTCATGTTGTTTTGGTTACTTTTAAAGAAGAATATCTGAAAAGAGTACAAAAACATCTTGCCGATCAGCTGAAAGACCTTCCCCGCAAAGAAATTGTAGAAAAAGCACTCGAAAATAGTTCGGCTATCATCGTAAAAACACAGGAAGAAGCTAGAGATATTGTGAACGAATATGCGCCCGAGCATTTGGTGCTTGGTCTGCGCAACTGTAATGCCTTTGCAACAGAAATCTATAATGCATCGGCCATTTTCCTGGGTAATTATTCTCCAGAGGCTGTGGGTGACTATGCTACAGGACCAAATCATACGCTGCCAACAGGCGGTTTTGCCAAAATGTTCAGCGGTGTAATGTTGGAATCTTTTGCTAAAAAAGTCACTTATCAGCAGCTTACGCCCGAGGGCATCAAAAATTTAGGGGGATATGTAGAGACTTTGGCTGCTGCTGAAGGGCTCGATGCCCATAAAAATGCCGTAACGGTCAGGCTTACCCAGTTAAAAAACTTAGAAAAAGAAGGTAAATAACAATAGAGGGGAGCTTCAAGCTCCCCATTTTTTTATATGAAGCACTTATTATCCATGATACGCCCTAATATTCTGCGCATGAAAGCCTATTCATCGGCAAGGCATGAGTTTGAAGGTTCAGCAGAATATTTTCTCGATGCCAATGAAAATCCGTTTAATAACGGACTCAATCGCTATCCTGACCCGCTGCAGCATCAATTGAAAGAACGCATTGCCGAAATTAAGCAAATTGAGAGCAATCGAATATTTCTGGGAAATGGCAGCGACGAGGCCATCGATTTGTTGTTTAGGATTTTTTGTGAGCCAGGCAAGGATAATGTCATCATATTGCCACCTACCTACGGAATGTATCAGGTAGCAGCCGATATAGCAGATGTACAAATTAGAGAAGTACCGCTCGACGCTGATTTTCAACCTGTTTTCGAGCAGATTGCAAAAGCAGTAGATGCCAACACCAAAATCATTTTCTTTTGCAGCCCGAATAATCCAACAGGAAATAGTATTCGTCCCGAAATAATGGAGCAGCTGCTGGAATCTTTCCCCGGCCCGGTAGTCGTAGATGAGGCCTATATCGACTTTTCTATGCAAACTTCCTTTCTTTCGTTTTTGGACAAATATCCAAATTTATTGGTGATGCAGACCCTGTCAAAAGCCTGGGGACTTGCCGGAATTAGACTTGGAATGGCCTTTGCTTCACCCGAACTTATTGCTTTGTTCAATAAAGTAAAGGCACCCTATAATATCAATCAGCTTACACAGGAAACAGCGCTGAAGATGTTGGAGAATACCGAAAAAACTGCTGCTAATGTAAAAACTATCCTTCAGGAGCGTGGGCGTCTTGAGAAGGCTTTTGCCAACTATAGCTTTGTACAAAAAATATATCCTTCCGATGCCAATTTTATTTTGCTGAAGGTCGATGATCCAAATGCCCTTTACAAATATCTGCTCAACGGAAAAACAGTAGTGCGTAACCGTTCGACTGTTCCAGGCTGCGAAGGCTGTCTGCGTATTACTGTGGGCACGCCCGATGAAAACACTTATCTGATTGGCTTGTTAAACAAGTATCCTGACATTAAAACCAATTAAAAAATAGCCTGAATAATGAAAAAAGTACTATTTATCGATCGCGATGGAACCCTTATAGTGGAACCGCCAACTGATTTTCAGGTAGATTCACTCGAAAAACTTGAATTTCTGCCCGGCGTTTTTCATTTTCTTTCCAAAATTGTCAAAGAGTTCGATTATAAACTGGTGATTATTACCAATCAGGATGGACTTGGTACCGCCGCTTTCCCTGAGGAAACTTTTTGGCCAGCACAGAACAAAATGCTCAAGGCTTTTGAAAACGAGGGAATTCTATTTGATGATATTCTGATCGACAGAAGTTTTCCCGAAGACAATGCGCCAACCAGAAAACCAAGAACTGGTTTACTGACGCAGTATTTGAATGGCGAGTACGACTTAGAAAATTCTTTCGTCATCGGCGATAGGTCAACAGATGTAGAACTTGCAAAAAACTTAGGAGCAAAGGGCATTTTTATACATGCTGCCGGACATAAATTCAATGTACTGCCAGATGATTCGCTGATGCCGCATTGTACAGCAGTAGTTAAAAATTGGGAGCAGATTTACAATTTCCTTAAATCCGCTTCTGCAAGGAAAGCCATTGTTCACCGCAAAACTCTCGAGACAGATATCTGTGTCAGTTTGACAATCGATGGCAGCGGGAAATCGGATATTTCAACAGGCATTGGCTTTTTTGATCATATGCTCGAGCAGTTGGCCAAACACAGTGGCTGCGATTTAAGCCTGCATATCAAAGGCGATTTGCATATCGATGAGCATCACAGTATTGAGGATGCGGCGCTGGCATTGGGTCAGGCCTTCAAAACAGCATTGGGAGATAAGCGCGGTATTGAACGATACGGTTTTTATACTGTTCCGATGGATGATTGTTTGGCGAAGGTTGCCTTGGATTTTAGTGGTCGTCCTTGGCTTGTATGGGATGTAAAATTCAAAAGAGAAAAAATAGGCAAAATGCCGGTTGAAATGTTTGAGCATTTTTTCAAATCCTTCTCAGATGCATCAGGTGCTAATCTGAACATAAAGGCAAGCGGTAAAAATGAACATCATAAAATTGAGGCGATTTTCAAATCCTGGGCTAGAGCAATTAAAATGGCTGTAAAAAAGCAGGGCGATGAGTTACCAACAACGAAGGGGACTTTGTAAAAGACTACAGAATATTAGACTTTAGACCATATGATGATTTGAGAATTTGATAATGAGCTTATTTGAAAATGGTCATGTGAAAGTTTTCTTTTCTATTATTTCTTCCTCTTCGTTTATTTTCTCTTTCCTCAAATCGTTCCTCTTCAAATCTTTCCTCTATGGACACCGTCATCATAGATTATAATGCTGGAAATATCCGTTCGGTATGTTTTGCACTGGAACGCTTAGGTGTGAATCCAATCCTCAGCAATGACCCCGAGCAGATAATGGCTGCAGATAAAGTCATTTTTCCTGGAGTGGGCGAGGCGGGCAGCACCATGCGCTATCTTCGACAATCTGGATTAGATATTGTGATAAAATCTCTAAAACAACCGGTTTTGGGAATTTGCCTCGGCATGCAATTGCTCTGCGAGCATTCGGAGGAAGGAAATACCGACTGTTTAGGCATAATTCCGCAAAAAGTACTTAAATTTGTTCCTAAAGCCAATGAAAAGGTTCCACATGTTGGCTGGAACACCATTAATCAATCCCCAAATTACCTTCATCACCCGCTTTTTGACCAAATTGAAAAAGACAGTTTTGTCTACTTTGTGCACAGTTATTATGTCGAAAAAGGCACTTACAGCATTGCACACAGTGATTATGTACTGAATTTCAGCGCGGCATTGCAAAAGGATAATTTTTATGCTGCCCAGTTCCATCCCGAAAAATCGGGTGCAATAGGGGAGCAGTTGCTTAAAAACTTTTTGGGATTATGATTAAGATTATACCGTCTATCGACCTTGTTGATGGTAAATGCGTGAGACTCACTCAGGGCAATTTCGATGAAAAAAAGATTTATGACAGCGACCCCGTTGCCGTAGCTAAAAGATTTGCCGAAGCTGGAATCGAACGCCTGCATCTGGTTGACCTCGACGGGGCAAAAGCCGGAAAGGTTATAAATCATCAAATTTTGGAAAGAATAACTGCTGAGACAAAATTAAAAATTGACTTTGGCGGTGGCATAAAATCTGATGATGATATTCAAAAAGTGTTCGACTGCGGAGCCAATCAGGTAACAGCAGGTACTATTGCTGTTCAAAATCCTAAATTGGTACTCAGCTGGATTCAAAAATTTGGAAAGGACAAAATAATTCTGGGTGCCGATGTATTGAACGGAATTGTGAGAATTAATGGATGGGTAAACCCAAGTGAAATCAAGCTTTTCGATTTCATCACCAATTATCAGTGGCATGGAATCCGTTATGTTTTGTGCACCGATATAGAAAAAGACGGCATGATGAAAGGAAGTTCGGTTGATTTGTACAAATCCATTATCAAACAGTTTCCCGAAATGCGCGTCATTGCGAGCGGGGGCGTGTCGAGCATCGAAGAGATAAAACAGCTGAATAAAATTGGCTGCTATGGTGTTGTGATCGGTAAGGCCATTTATGAAAACCTGATCAGTCTTGAAGATTTGGCTAAGTTGATCAAATAAAAAATGCCGTCACTTTTCAATGACGACATAAACCAAAACCAAACGCCTATATAAAATCTTAATTGTTCTTGTTGAAAAACTTCTCTTGCGAAGAATGTGATACAAAGATGCAGCGAAAAAGAGCAGAATAAAATGAGCGGCGTCAGTTTTTGGGATGATCTGCGTCATTATAACTAATTATTTTAGAATTGCTTAGGAACAAAAAAAATGCCGTCACTTTTCAATGACGACATAAACCAAAACCAAACGCCTATATAAAATCTTAATTGTTCTTGTTGAAAAACTTCTCTTGCGAAGAATGTGATACAAAGATGCAGCGAAAAAGAGCAGAATAAAATGAGCGGCATCAGTTTTTGGGATGATCTGCGTCATTATAACTAATTATTTTAGAATTGCTTAGGAACAAAAAAAATGTCGCCACTTTTCAATGACGACATAAACCAAAACCAAACGCCTATATAAAATCTTAAATGTTCTTGTTGTATAACTTCTCTTGCGAAGAATGTGATACAAAGATGCAGCGAAAAAGAGCAGAATAAAATGAGCGGCGTCAGTTTCAGATATGACTTAAATCAACCTTTTAACTTTTTTGAACTTTTTTAAAGTGCTGGCAAAAAGAATCATACCCTGTCTGGATATTAAAGACGGCAGAACCGTAAAAGGCGTGAATTTCGAAAATCTTCGCGATGCCGGCGACCCGGTTGAATTAGCAAGACGTTATTGTGATGAAGGAGCCGATGAGTTAGTTTTTCTCGATATCTCTGCTACACATGAGCGGCGTAAAACCCTGTCGGATCTGGTGCGCAAAATTGCATCAAATATAAATATTCCCTTTACCGTTGGCGGTGGAATCTCCTCTGTTGAAGATGTATCCTGGCTTTTAGAATCTGGGGCCGATAAGGTTTCGGTCAATTCGGCTGCTGTAAAAAGGCCTGAACTCATCAAGGAACTTGCCGATAATTTTGGATCGCAATGTGTTGTGGTCGCAGTCGATGCTCGTTTGCATGAAGATGGCGAACATTATGTCTATCTGGTTGGGGGACGTCAGGCAACCGACATAAAACTGCTCGATTGGGTAAAAAAGGCTGCCGAATTAGGTGCCGGTGAAATTTTACTTACCTCGATGGACCATGATGGCACCAAAAGCGGTTTTGCCCTGGATATCACTGCCCGGGTTTCTGAATCGGTCAGCATTCCGGTTATTGCATCGGGTGGGGCCGGCAATATGGAACATTTCTACGAGGTTTTTACGGATGGGAAGGCCGATGCCGGACTGGCTGCAAGTATCTTTCACTTTAAGGAAGTACCCTTAACCGACTTAAAAAAATATCTTTCCGATAAAAAAATTCCGATAAGATTATGATACAAGCAGATTTTGAAAAAGGCGAGGGACTTATTCCGACTATCATACAAGATGCAGATACCCAAAAAGTGCTAATGTTGGGCTATATGAACGAAGAGGCCCTGCAAAAAACCCAACAAGAGGGACGCGTGACATTTTACAGCCGTTCCAAACAAAGACTTTGGACCAAGGGCGAAAGTTCAGGAAATTATCTGGAAGTTAAAGACATCCGTATTGATTGTGACGATGATACCCTCCTCATCAAAGTTAATCCGGCAGGTCCGGTTTGCCACACAGGAGCCGATACCTGTTTTTCTGAAAAAAATAAAGGTTCTGCCTTTTTACATCAACTCGAATCGGTTATAATAGATAGAAAACTGAATCCTGATGAAAGCTCCTATACTTCCTCGCTTTTCAAAAAAGGTATCAACAAAATTGCTCAGAAAGTAGGAGAGGAGGCTGTAGAGATTGTTATAGAAGCCAAGGACGACAATAAAGATTTATTTTTGGGTGAAGCAGCCGATTTACTTTACCATTACCTGGTTCTGTTGGCGGCCAAAGATATTAAACTGGATGAAGTTTTAGATTTATTGAAAGGGCGGCATCAAAAATAGATCACTCAAAAAATAAAAAAAGGTCTCTCAATGCAATTTTGGGAGACCTTTTGGTATTATAAAATTTAGCAGTATTATTTCTGACTGCTGTAATTCAGCCAGCCACCTTTCATGTCATATATCTCTTTGAAGCCCATGTCTTTGCACATCTGAGCACATTTTCCACTACGACCGCCCGAGCGGCAATAAACAAAAACAGGCTTGTTTTTATCCAGTTTCGACAGCTTATCCTTAAAATCTGCATCGTAAAAGTTAATGTTTTGAGCACCTTCGAGTGCACCTTCGGCAACTTCCTCGGGTGTGCGCACATCCAATAGCTGCGCATCTTTTGTGGCCTTAAATTTTGCC
>JBILRK010000108.1:0-6434 GCA_044372705.1 Saprospira sp.
TGGCGACAGCCTGAGCATAGCCTTTGCATGGGGTTTGCAACAGCTATCTGAAAGAGGCAGGGATAAAAACTTTTCCTACGGCTACAAAAGATTTTCAGTACTAGGCGCAATTATTACCTCTTTTGTACTGGTAATTGGTTCCATTTTTATCATCATAGCTGCTGTTCAGCGTTTACAGGCACCTCAGGAGGCGCATGGTCTTGGCATGTTGCTGCTGGCTTGTTTGGGCGTAATTGTAAATGGCGCAGTACTTTTAAGACTTCGAGGTTCCAATTCCATTAATACCAAAGCTATTATGCTACATCACATTGAAGATGTTTTGGGCTGGGTTGCCGTTTTAATTGGTAGTTTGGGCATTTGGCTATTTGGATGGCATTTTTTAGACCCCTTGCTATCGCTGGCAATTGCCACATTCATCCTTTTCAATGTTTACAAAAATCTCAGGTTTTCTCTAAAAATATTTTTACAGGCCATTCCGTCAGGAATTAAGATTGAGAAGGTAATTCAGGCCCTAGAATCACATCATCTGGTTGTCGATGTGCACGACGTACACATCTGGTCATTGGATGGCGAGTTCAACATTTTAACCGCCCATGTTGTTATACCCGACGAAAAAACAAGTATAGAGGCCTTGCTTCCCTTGAAAAAAGAATTGGAATCAGCACTGAAGAAATTTGGAATAGAGCATAGTACCCTGGCTTTCGAAACTGTAAATGATGATTGCGGATTGACCGAATGCTAAAAAAACAAACTAAATTTCACTTATTAAAAGTTTTTTAATCTAATTTAGCGCTCATTATACTCATTGAAACATTCTATTTTTTAACCAATGCAAAGTTTTAACGGTTTTTGATTTTTTGCGGACTGAATTACCGATTGAAGCTTTACATCATAAGATACACACAATGGATTACTCATCAGAATCCTTGCAGTTGCACAGACTGCTCAAAGGAAAAATCAGCATCAGAAACAAAATGGATGTTCGTACTTCCGAGCACTTATCTTTGGTCTATTCACCCGGAGTTGCTGCGCCCTGTCTCGAAATAGCAAAAGATCCCGAAAAAGTTTGGGAATATACTATCAAAAGTAATTGTGTAGCAATCGTATCCGATGGCTCTGCTGTTCTTGGTCTTGGCAATATCGGTGCTGCGGCATCAATACCCGTAATGGAAGGCAAGGCAATGTTATTTCGTCAATTCGGCCATATAAATGCCTTCCCAATTTGTCTCGACACTCAGGATACCGATGAAATAGTGGAAACAATTCGCAGAATTGCACCAGTTTTTGGTGGTGTAAACTTAGAAGACATCGCTGCTCCAAGAAGTTTTGAAATCGAAGAACGCTTGCAGGATCTGGGTATTCCTGTTTTTCACGATGATCAGCATGGAACTGCCATTGTAGTTCTTGCAGCATTGATCAATGCTGCAAAAGTATTGGGTAAAGAACTTAGTCAGCTAAAAGTTGTAATCAATGGTGCCGGCGCTGCTGGTGTTGCCATTGCACGCTTACTCCGTTGCGTTGATAATGAAGACAATAGTACCTGCGTACCAGTTAAAGAAATTATTCTCTGCGATAGCAAAGGTATTCTCTGCTCAAAAAGAGATGACATGAATGATTCTAAGAAAGCTACCTTAGTTTACACCAATCCCAACGATATCTCAGGCACTGTGTATGATGCACTCGTTGGTGCCGATGTATTTATTGGCGTAAGTGTAGGCGAGATGATGACTGCCGAACACGTAAGAACGATGGCCAAGGACCCTATTATTTTTGCCTGCGCCAATCCTACTCCCGAAATTATGCCAGAAGAGGCCTATAAAGGAGGAGCAGCAATTGTAGGTACCGGACGTAGCGATCTCCCTAACCAAGTTAATAATGTACTGGGTTTCCCGGGCATTTTCCGCGGTGCGCTCGATGCACGTGCAAAACGCATCACACCTAAAATGAAACTGGCAGCGGCCTATGCTATTGCCGAATGTATGCCCTTTCCGACCAGAGATATGATTATCCCTCCGGCACTTAACGAAATGGTTGCCTTCAAAGTAGCTGAAGCTGTACGAATAGCTGCTTTGGCCGAAAAAGCATAATATCATAAAATATTTTCAAAATCCTTCCGTTTAAATATGGGAGGATTTTTTTGTTTTATTTTTCCTTTTTACTGACATATACTATATTTGCAGTCAAACAGCCATTCCAATGAACAGACTGATTAAAGTTTTGCTTTTAGTATTTTTTACTTCAGCAGCTGCAATGGCTCAGCATGACAAAGAAAGTGTACAAAAAACTAACAAAATGAAGGTTGAAATTTGGTCCGATATTGTATGTCCCTTTTGCTATATCGGCAAAAGACATTTTGAATCAGCACTGAAATCATTTTCGAATGCTGATGATATTGAAATCGTCTGGAAAAGTTATCAACTCGACCCTGAAACACCAAAACAGCAGACTAAGCAAAATGTGTATGAGTATCTTGCCAACAGAAAAGGAATCAGTGTAGAACAATCAAAAGCCATGCACGATAATGTTGTAAAAATGGCTTTTTCTGCTGGTTTGAATTATAATTTTGACAAAGCAATCGTCGCAAATTCCTACGACGCTCATCGTCTTATCCAACTTGCAAAAAGCAAAAATCTTGGCGATGCTGCCGAGGAAAGCCTCTTCAAAGCCTATTTTATAGAAGGAAAGGATATTGCAAACCATGAAATGCTCATAAATCTTGGTAAAGAAATTGGCCTCGAAGCATCATCCATTAAAACGATGTTAGAAAGCAATCAATTTTCTGATGAAGTTGAGCGCGATAGCTACGAAGCAGTGCAAATAGGTGTTAGCGGCGTACCATTTTTTGTCATCGATGGCCGTTATGCCGTTTCAGGCGCTCAACCGGTACCTGTTTTCTTACAAACCTTACAAAAGGCTTTCGAAAGCAGGAAATAATAAAACCAAACCCCATCATTTAACCTCAGCCACTTGACATAGTGGTCCTAAATCCTCGAACCAAATTGTCCCGTATTTTCGCTATTTCAGATATCCACGGTTGTTCGTACACCTTCTATGAAATGCTTAATAAAATAGGCTTGAACAAAAATGACGAACTTTATCTGCTGGGAGATTTTATAGACCGAGGTCCATATAGCCGTATGGTGCTGGATAAAATCATGCTACTGAAGGCTGAAGGTTATCAAGTACACTGCCTGCGTGGCAACCACGAACAAATGATGCTCGAAGCCCCACATAGCGATGAATTTGCTGCTATTTGGCTGCGCAATGGCGGCAGTGAAGTCATGCAGGAATTTAACGCCCTAGCTTTTTCTGATATCCCCAAAAAGTATTTCGATTTCATTGAAAACCTTGACTATTGGTTCGAAAGAGAACAATTGCTCTTTGTTCATGCAGGTTTTAAATTGGTAAACAATGTCAATCCTTTTGAATTGAAAAAGAACATGCTCTGGATCAGAAAATGGGCAGATCAAGCGGGAGTGGAGCAATGGCTAAATGGAAGAAGCGTGGTGCACGGACATACACCTCAAACAGAACAGCAAATCAGAAAGCGTTTCGATCAACCTGAACTTTTTCCTATTCTAAACATTGATAACGGTTGTGCATACGACGCTGAAGGCATGAGACAGCTTTGCTGTGTTGAACTGACTGAAAGAATCATTTACTTTCAAAAAAATATTGAACGCTAAAGAGATTCAAATACAATTTTTTGCTCTTGAAATTATCCGGGCATTGATGTCAAGTTTCTTCTATGCTTGCCATACTTTTCATTTGAAAAAACTATCTTTGCATTCAAAGTAGATATCTAAATCATTATCAAAACAAAAGAACAAACATGATATACCTATCAGAAATCAACGACGAATACTTTACAATTGGCGAAATCAGTTTCAACGAAGAAATGGAAAGTGTTTTTGCTGACAAAGAAATACTTTGGACAGACGTAAAATCTATTCAGTTTAGCAAAAGCAAAGAAGATGTAAATATTCAGCTGAACAATGGTGAGCATTTTCATATACCTTCCGATACCAGCGGCCTGATAAGTCTTTTCAAAAATATGCCCGAGACTGTAAGTAACAGCGATCAGGAATTTATCAATAAAATTTACACCGAATTGAAAGGCTGCAAGGTTTGCGGAAATATTGCCGTTTGGCAAAACCAATGCAATGTATGTCATAGCGATCAGGACGATGTAAACGATAAGGATCCCGCTATCGAACTGGAAAACATTAAAGAAGAACAGTTGCAGCTTTTTGCAACCTACGAAGAAGACGAACCCATCGATTGGGAATTTCATATCGATCCGAATTTCAATCGCAATCCAGATTGGAAACTACTCGTCACAGAAGAAGAAATCATCGCCTTCAGCCGCGAAAATACCTGGAACGAAGAACTCTAAAAGTCAGCTTCTGCAAATTCGTTTCGTGAAACTTTAATTCGTTTCACGAAACGAATAATATAATAACTACTTGTTTACTATACCCAATATAATAACCCTCTGCAATGCCTTTTTTGGCTGCCTTGCAGTGCTAAGCATTTTTAGCGGACAGACAGCTTGGCTGCCCTGGCTTATAGCCATCTGTCTACTGGCAGATTTTGCCGATGGACTTGCCGCAAGATTACTAAAACAGTCATCTTCAATCGGCAAGGAACTCGACTCTTTGGCCGATGTCATTTCATTTGGTGCTGTGCCCGGCTCAATTTTTTATCTGCTACTTTGCAAAAGTCAGGGAATAGAGGGTTTGGTCTTCGATAAACCCGAAACTTATTTGCCGGCATTAGGATTTATGATCACTGTATTCTCTGCGCTTCGACTTGCAAAATTCAATACAGATACCCGTCAAACAGAAAATTTCATTGGGCTGAACACGCCGGCCAATACGATTTTCGCGCTGGGTTTGCTTCTCACAGTAGAAAATAATAACTTTGGATTGGCAGAACTTCTTCTGAATTTACCTTTATTGCTCATTTTAATTGCCCTACTTTCCTATCTGCTTATTTCCGAAATCCCAATTTTCTCTTTTAAATTCAAAAAGTTAGGCTGGAAGGGCAATGAATTTCGATTTGTATTTCTGCTGCTCGCGCTGCTTTGTTTTCTATTTTTGCCGATGGGACCGGCATTATCCATTAGTATTATTCTTTATATTCTATTATCTGTGTTAACTTTATTAGTAAAGATATAACGACACTGACATCATTACACGGTTTAATGTTTTTAATAAATATATTTAATGTAAAAAATCGTATTTGTATTTTGTTTTTTTTTTCTTCGCTTTATTAGTTTTGTCGTTAATAAGATCTTATTTATATATTTTAATTAAAATTTTATTAACATCTAAAAACTAAAAGTTATGAACATGAAAATTTTGTTTTGTATTATATTCATCACAGGAATTTTTGCGTCTTGTAAAAAAGATTCGGTTCTAATTGAACCTGTTGAACAAATAAAGGTTACTCAAACCAAAATGTTATGGGTTACTCCTACTGGTATTACAATTCCATTTGAAGAAAGCCATCGATGGGAAGAATATGTAGCCGAAAAATTAGGTCAAACTAAATCAGATCCACCAAAAAAGAAGTATGAATCATTTTATTGTTCAACACCAACAGTAAATTGTGGTTTAACTTGTATTGAAAGTAGATATAGCACATGTACCAGTGCATTTGAATGTACACCATGTGTTAATTGTCCTTGCAGCGAATAATTAATGGATTTTATTATTTAAAAATAGAGGCAGATAAATTTATCTGCCTCTTCATAATGTATTTTCTGTTATGAATAAAGCATTTTTATTTAATTTAATTATCATACTATTTTGTTCTGTCAATTGTGTTAGAAATAATACAAAACAGATAAATAATAAAAATCAATCTTTTGACACGATTTCAAATATTTATGATATTGATTTTAATGTCAAATTAAATGGTGGGGATGATTTGATTTTCTTCGATTCTGCTTTTTACCAATTTTTTGATTTTTGCGGTGACAGTACTTTAAAAATAGTAAATTTAAAAAACAATGAACTTATTGTATTAAATTATCATGACCCTAGTTGTGGACAAGTCTATGCTTCAATAAAAAGCGATGGTATATATTTAGTATCTGAAGATAATAAGATTTATAAATACCGAAATGGGGAAAAAAAAGCTGAAAAATTGTTTGACTTAATGGAGTTAGATGTATTTAAAAATTCCGGGTTAACAGCATATTGGTACAAAGGATGGGGAACTCAGCATGTAAATATTCCTGACAGTATTTTATATTTCAGAATTGAAAAGGATTTGGACAATGAACGGGGTAAATACTCACTTTTAGACAGTATGTATCCCATTTTTGCAAAAGTGAATCATAAAACAAATGAAATAAATTTTTTTGGATATAGTCCCAATATAGGTCCAGGTCTTATGCACAGATCTTTTCAAATTTATATGGAAAA
>JBILRK010000099.1:0-6733 GCA_044372705.1 Saprospira sp.
TTATGCTTTATCCTATTTCAGGTTGGAATCACCACAGGGGATTTAAGCAGTGGGATTTTAAGTCAGCTTTTTAGAACCAGAAAAAAAATTCTGATAGCTTATATGGCATTTGCTATAGTGGGAACAATTTTACATTTTATACAACTATATCAATCCGGGACTATTTATATTACCTCTTTGTTGATGGGCATTGGTTGTGGATATTTATCAGTTTTTGTCACATCAACATCAGAACATTTTGGCACCAATCTGAGGGTAACCGCTACGGCAACCGTAACCAATTTTATGCGGGGCGCTGTGACTATTTTAATCCCTTTGAGGATTTGGATTCAAGAAATGGGTTCTTTCAGTCTAAGTCAATCCCTTATCTTTACTGGAATCATTGTATGGTCGGTGGCATTATTAGCAGTTTTCTGGCTACCAGAAACTTATGGACGCAACTTGGATTTTTTGGAGGAATAATTCAATTGAGTTGCCTTTGAAACTAAAAAATTATCAAACTTCAACTTGAGTTTATTCGTAAAAAATTTCTTAAACTATATAACTTAACATTATGGGTTTATTTAATTTTTTTAAAAAAAGACAAATAAAGCGACAAGCGAGACAAATCCTGATGATTTTTTGGCAGAAATGGAAGCCATGATGAATAAGATTAAAGAAGAAGAAGGAACCGACCAGGATGAGTTACCCAATCATATCGGTGAATTTGGCTTCTCTAGACCCCATCAAAAAAAATAATTACTGCAACAAATAGCAACCCATGAAAAAAGAAATTGAACAATTATTAGCACAAATTAAAGTTGGGAAGCTAACTGAAACAGAAATTCAACATCTAACGGATAGCATTCGCTTAAGCATAAAAGAAGATCCTTCAAAAGGGAAAGAACTTGGAGAATTGTTAAGCCGGATTAAACAAGCATCAAAAGCAGGAAATCTTCACACAGAACTGAATTGGGTGCAAGTGGGAAATGGATTTCTTGCAATTGGACATAAACCAGGAGGAAAGATTTCTTTTGGAGGCCTTAAAAATGAGGGCACAACAGCTCTGCTCACTTTACTGCATGAAAATGAGGGTGCTGCTGCAATAGGAAACCAAACAGAGACTGTAAATATAGCTTGGATATGGTTTCCCTTTTCTGCCTCCAGTCCGCATGAAGAAGAAGCCATAGCTGAGGTTTATAGTCTATACAATCAACTATCTGACTTAATTATTGATGGTGCGAAGATTTATATCCATTGTTCGGCGGGCATACACAGAACAGGCATGATTACTTATGGTTTCTTACGGTTTCTTGGAAAGAGCAATATTGAAGCCTTTGAGATACTTAAATCATTGAGATCAGTTACTGCGGATCAAGTTGGAGCAGATCGCCTCCTTTGGGCTGATCAGTTTGATATTAGGGATAAACAAAGATGAATCTATGCCACTTAGGGAGAAATAATGTATAGAGCTATCTTTGGCAATAGAGCAAGGCTTGACTTAAATAATGGATCTACGCCTACAGACTTAACAGCTGGAGTGTTCAATCGATTTGAAGGTAAATCTATGGATAAGAATGTCAACAAAATCATAGGTTCTACATAATGAACTATGGATGTAGTAATAATATAGTCACAAGCATTTCCAATAATTAACAAAAGAGCCAAATTAAAAAAATGCAACGCAAAAAAATGTCACAAAAATTAAAAATGCCTACTTTTGGATATATATTTTAAATAGGGGATAAAATGCGGGCGTTTACTTTATGCACATCAAACAAAAAGAAAAAAGCAATTACATTAGAAAAATTATAATTCAATAGTCATTTAAGAGCACATTCTTAAGTAAATTAAGTAATAGAGTCTCACTTGCCTGAGACTCATTTTAATTGAAATACTTTCAAGTACTCGACAAAACTGGCTCCAAAACCTTAGCATTATTTTCAACCTTCCTATAGCATACTAAACCATTACATGAAAAATCTAATCATAGTAAGCCTCGGTTTTATATCGCTCCTTCTATTCAACTGCAATAGTATTAACAGCAAAAAACAAACTACAGAGCCTGATGCAAAGATTGACAGCTGTACAATTGCATTGAAATTTGAAAATGCAAAAGTAGCCGAAGGCATGGTAGACAAAAATTACAGCGGAGAATTAAAAAATTATTGGGGAGAAGATAAGACTAAGCTCGATTTTAAACACATATATAAACAAGGTGAACTGATAAAAAGCTATTTTTATTACGAAAGCCAGGCCCTGCAAGAGGAATATTCGTTTAAATGCGGCGCTTTGCACGGAGAACAAAAATGGTATTATGAAAATGGCAAGTTGGCAAAATCAATTCCCTATAGCTATGGTTTTAGAGATGGCATTGGATTACTCTACGATGAGGCAGGACAATTAAGACAAAGGTTAAGGTTTAAAAACGATGCCGTTGTTGGCAAAGTCGAACATTTTGACAGTACAGGCAAATTGATTGAAAATCTAGATAAATAACTGCCATATCATTGATAAACAGTTTATAGCACAGAAAAATATAATCAGAGGACAGTCCTCTTTTTTTATGCTTTTTGGCAAATAAAGAAAAAGAAAAAAGATAGCCTAACTTGATTTTTAAACCGAAAAAAAATAAAAAAAAGATTCCCTTGTGTGATAAATGTAACTGAAAAATAAAAAACGAATGCTCAATTTTGCAGTCGAACATTTATTAAATAATAGCGTTCGTTATTCATGTAAAAAAAATAATGAACTAAAACTAACGAAATCTTAACAAAACAACAATAATGATTGAATTACTAAAACAACCCTGGCCTTGGTATGTGGCTGGGCCACTTATAGGCTTAACTGTACCGGCGCTACTAATTATCGGCAACAAATCATTTGGCATAAGTTCTTCGCTGAGACATATTTGCGCTTCCTGTTTGCCTTCAAATATTCCTTTTTTTAAATACGATTGGAGAAAGGAAATTTGGAATCTGTTTTTTGTTTTTGGTATTTTATTAGGCGGCATATTAGCCTTTAATCTCTTATCAAATGGCGCACCCGTAGAAGTAAATCCTAAATTGGCTGCAGAACTCGCTACTTACGGCATTAATGACTACAGCAATCTAATACCGCTCGATATTATGAACTGGGAGTCATTACTTACGCTCAAAGGATTATTACTGATGGTACTTGGAGGGTTTTTTGTAGGTTTCGGGACACGTTATGCGGGAGGCTGCACAAGTGGTCATGCAATCATGGGCTTGTCGAACTTACAGTTAGCATCGCTAATAGCAACGATTTGTTTTATGTTGGGCGGTTTCATCATGGCCAACCTCATTTTACCTTATATTCTTTCACTATAACAGATTTGAACAATGCAAGATAATACAGATAAAGAAAAAGATTTACAACTTCGCGAATTGGACGCAATGTGCGTAAATGAAAGTCGTTTAGAACACAAATGGTATCACAATTTTAAATACCTGATCGTGGGTATTTTATTCGGTATAATTTTCGTAAAATCAGAAGTAATCAGTTGGTTCCGCATACAGGAAATGTTCAGATTTCAGTCATTTCACATGTATGGCATCATCGGTAGTGCAATTGTAGTGGGTGTGATTTCGGTTTTTTTAATTAAAAAATTCAACATCAAAACCATTTATGGTGAAGCCATCAAAATTACTCCCAAAGAATTCAACAAGGGACAAATATACGGGGGATTAATTTTTGGATTTGGCTGGGCAATGACCGGCGCCTGTCCGGGCCCCTTGTTTGCCCAAATTGGCACTGGTTCGCTTGTTATAATTGTAACTCTACTGAGCGCTATAGCAGGTACCTGGGTCTATGGCTATTTCAGAGAGCGATTACCGCATTGATAAGTAAGTGAAAGATAAAAAGCCCCTGATGCAATTATTTTGAGCAACAAAATCTGTGTATCCAAATAGCTATCTGGGACTCTATTGTCAATATAAAGGTGCTGAGATTCTTAAGTCTTGGCACCTTTCTTTTTAGTTGCCAACAATTACAGTATGCCAATAATAATTCTCAGAAGTAAGAAATAGTGAAACTAAATGTTGATTTGTTTGTAAAATTATTTGTAACATTGAAATTCAAAAGGCAGAAATAAAGAAGCCTGCAAAAAAGGCCTGTCTTTTGTAAATCAAAAAATTTAGGTAAATATTTAATTTTATAAATAAATAAAAAACAATACGATGTATAAAATAATAATAATTTCATTTTAATACTAATATCCATCAGAGATTGTTTTACTCAAAACTATTTTATAAGCACCCAAAACGACTCCATTCCTTGCAATCAAATTAACTTTTTCGATACCAATGCTCAGGGTAAAATGATTGACCTTGAATATGTTAATAAAGAAAATGTCACCATTCGTCTAAAGAAAGCTGTATATGATTACAATAAGATGTGCCCCTAACCCTTTAATCATATTTAGTCAGCTAGCCTGCTTTTATTAAAAATCAAGTGTTTAACATCCATGAAAAAAAATCTATTATTACCAATATTTGTTCTACTGCTGAATCTTTCTTATGGTCAAAATGAGGCCAATATATGGTACTTTGGCAATGGAGCCGGGCTTGACTTTAATAATGGGTGTACGCCTACAGTCTTAACAGATGGGGCAATTAATGGGTTTGAAGGTTGTGCAACAATATCAGATAAAAGAAGCGGGCAGCTACTTTTTTATACAAATTCAGCCTTTGTTTGGAACAGGAATCACAATCTGATGCCCAATGGAAATCTTATCACTAATGGTAATACAATTACACAGGTAACTATTGTACAGAAACCAGGATTCGATTTAGTTTATTACATAATAACATCCGAAGTACAGGGATTTTCCGGACAAGGCTATAGATTTCACGAGGTGGACATGTCTTTGAATGCAGGCTTGGGAGGATTAACCTTTAAAGACAGCCTTCTCTACCCTACTCCAGTTACCGAAAAGATAATTCCTATAAGACATGCAAATGGTACAGATGTCTGGTTAGTTGGACATCGTTATAATTCAAACCAGTTTTTATCCTTTCTACTGACATCTTCAGGAATAAATACTACCCCAGTAATTTCTGCACTCGGAAAAGTGCATTCTGATAATTCTTTCACAGATGCAGTAGGCGAAATGAAAGCCTCTCCAAATGCATCAAAATTAGCCCTTGTTACTCTGGTTAAACCGAATATTGAATTGTTTGATTTTGATAATTCAACTGGTCAGGTTTCAAATCTTATCACAATACCTGAAGCCGGGGCTTACGATTCTTTAGGAAATGCCAGTGGATTATATGGCCTCTCATTTTCGCCCGATAATTCAAAATTATATGCCAGTCAATGGCTTTCTCCTTCGGCAGGAGTTTTGGCTAAAATTATCCAATTCGACATCAGCTCTAATGACTCCGCATTGATCAATAATTCAAGGGTTGATGTTTTTACATCTTCTACCAAAAATTTATACAGTTTGAAACTTGCCCCAAATAGAAAAATATATGTGGGTCAAAACCAGTCCAATCCATATTTGGGAGTGATAAATTATCCTGACAGTAGCGGTTCGAGTTGTGACTATACAGATCTTGGGATTTATTTAAATGGGAAGTTTAGCAGCTGGGGTTTGAACAACCTAATGGAATATGGTGATTACTGTAATCTAGTAAGCAATAATGAAAAAATTGAAGATTATAAGCTGACTTTTTCTCCTAATCCTTTCTCTGCGCAAACGCTCATTGAAACAAATACTCCTTTAAATAATGCGACACTAACTATCCTTAATTCAATAGGCCAAACAGTTGCCCAAATAAAAAATATCAATGGTCAAACTGTCAGTTTTTCTCGTGGAGATTTGGCTAGTGGACTCTATTTTGCAAAGTTGACAGAGGATTCTAAAACTGTAGCAATCACTCAAATTATTATTTTGGACAATTGAGGCGCTCATTTGTCAGGGTCAATTTTTTCTTCAAATGAATCAGTTCCAATAAAAATAATAAAAGCACTCCCTCACTTCCCTTGCTAAAAAACTGTACTTTTGATGTGTTTATAAATTGATTGTCCTAAAAATAGTACATGGCCATCAAAAAAGTTGAGATTGAGGATTTCCTGGAGCTTGCAATACAGCACCCAGTATTGGATGTTAGAAGTCCGGCTGAATACTTGCATGCCCATATACCTGCTGCGCATTCCTTTCCACTTTTTAGCGACGAGGAAAGAAAGGTTGTCGGCACTTCGTACAAACAGGTTGGCAGACAGGATGCCATCAAAATCGGGCTCGAATATTTCGGACCAAAGATGCGCGAAATGGTTGAAAAAGCCGAAGAAATCACGAAAAATTCAAACAGCAAAACTTTGCTCATACACTGCTGGAGAGGCGGCATGCGCAGTGCTGCAATAGCCTGGCTCATGGATCTTTACGGGTTTGAAGTTTATTTGCTCACAGGTGGATATAAGGCTTTCAGAAAATGGGTTTTAGCCTATTTCGAAACATGCGTTTTACCTATGAAGGTCATCGGAGGCTACACAGGCAGTGGCAAAACCGAAGTTTTACTGGCATTGGAAGCAAAAGGTGAACTGATTATTGATTTAGAAGGCATTGCCGGTCACAGAGGATCTGCTTTTGGCAACCTTGGTTTGCCCGAACAAGCTGGAGTAGAACAGGTAGAGAATAGCCTTGCCATTCACCTCAAAAATATAAAACAACAATTATCCGACTCAAGTAAAAAATATGTTTGGGTTGAAGATGAAAGTCGAAGAATTGGAA
>JBILRK010000100.1:0-6715 GCA_044372705.1 Saprospira sp.
TCCTGTTGTGGCCGGTTCGGAACTAAACGATGATCCCTTGCAGCCCATCAGCAGATTTGCTAAAGATTTAATTGAACTTCACGGCGATGCAACTCCCATAGGCTGGCTACATAAAAGTGAACGCTATGTCGAAAAACTGGCAACCCCAGATGTGAGTATTGCCGATTTGATAGGCGATGCAGACCCCATTAAGGCTGCTACGCTCAAGCTGCCATACTCTGACGAACGTGTGATACATTTTGGACTGATTCCCCGCTCGCATCGTTCTATTTTTGTCATTAATGAACTTCCCGACCTTCAGGCACGCATACAGGTGGCGCTTTTCAATATTTTGCAGGAGGGCGACATACAGATTCGTGGGTTTAAAATAAGGCTGCCACTCGATTTACAATTTGTTTTTACGGCAAATCCCGAAGATTATACCAATCGCGGTAGTATAATTACACCGCTGAAAGACCGTATCGATTCTCAGATTCTTACACATTATCCACGCAGTATTGAAACCGCTGCTAAAATTACTGCTCAGGAAGCAGACTTGAGCCCAGAGCAAAGAAAATTCATTTCAGTTCCAGAACTTTGTAGTGATTTATTGGAAAGAATAGTTTTTACTGCAAGGAGCAGCGAATTTGTTGACGAAAAAAGTGGTGTATCTGCCAGATTGAGCATTTCTGCGATGGAAAACTTATATAGTTCTGCCGAAAGAAGAATGCTGTTAAATTCAGAAGTAGAGACTACAGCCAGAATTGTTGACTTTTGGGGGATTATTCCAGCCATTACCGGAAAAATTGAACTGGTTTATGAGGGCGAGCAGGAAGGACCATACAATGTAGCCCTTCGCTTAATGGGCGAAGCGATTAAAGAAAAGTTTTTGAGCATTTTTCCCAATCCCAATAAGTTGAAAAAAGGGAATGAAAAGGACCCCTATGGAACAATCAGTGCATTTTTCTCAGACGGAAATGTAATTTCAATTCTAAACGACGATTCAGATAAAAACTACAGAGAAAAACTAAAATCGGTACCCGGTCTGGAGAAATTAGTTTTGGACCACACAAATCCAAAAAATGAAAATGAGCAGCTACTCTACATGGAATTTGTTCTGCACGCCCTCTGCGAGTTTGAATTAATTGCCAAAGATTTTATAGACAAAACCCTGCTTTTCAGAGATCCATTGGCAGATGCATTGGGTGATTTGTTTAATGATCGTGATAATTGATTTTTAAAAATTGAATCCGGGAAACCTTTTGATGGAGCACTGCGTTGTTAAATTAATTTAAATAAACTTTGAGGAAATTATAAATTGAACCATCAAAGTTTGATTTTCAGAAATAAGGGTTGTATATTTAAGAATTGAAAGGAATGAAATTATTTTTATTAAGTTTTTCTCTTCAATTCATTTTTTGTCTAAATCACCTGAATGTACGATTACAACGATAATCCAGAGGGGTTAAATGTAAATGAACTGGTGCTCCAGTATGAAGGAATGCTCGCAAGTGGAAATACTGTATTTCTCGATAGCGACGCTTTTCAAGATTTGATAGATTACTACGAAGAACAATTTGAATATCCGAAAGCATTACAGGCAATTGAGCATGCGCTAGTGAATTATCCGTTCTCTGCTGTTTTTCACATTCGCAAAGCTCAACTCTTATTGGAAGAAGATCGTATTGACGATGCCAATTCTGCCTTAAATTTTGCAAAACTTTACGAACCAACCAATGTAGATGTTATTTTAACAGAAGTTGAAATACTACATCAGTCTCTAGATTTTGATGCGGCGCTGGACATGCTTGACAATGCGCTTGATTTTGCCGACAAAAATGATTTGGAAGATGTTTACATGCTCGAAGCCTCCATTCATGAGAGCCGCGAGGATTATGAGGCATCCTTTAAAAGTTTGGTTAAAGTACTGAGATACAATCCAAACAATGAAATGGCCTACAGCAGACTTTGGATGTGCATGGAACTAACCGAAAACTACGAAGCAGGCATCAATACAAGTCTTGAAATTATCGACCGTGAACCTTATTCCTATTGGGCCTGGTACAACCTTGGTCATGCTTATACACATTTAGGTCTATATGAAAAGGCTCTGGAAGCCTATGATTATACCATTGTCATCAATGAACATTTTGAATTTGCTTACCGCGATGTAATAGCCTGTCTGTTCAGATTAGAAAATTTCGAACTTGCCAAAAGATACGTTGAAGATTATAAAGCCATTTTCGAAGCTGATGCTGAAGTGATGCTCTGGGAAGGCGAGTGCTACGAATATAGTGGTGAGTTTGAAAAAGCCCGCAAAATTTATGCAGAAGCATTAAAAAGAGACCAAATGGATGGTCGCCTGCATTATCGAATCGGGGTATGTTATGCAAGCGAGGAAAAATGGAAAGCAGCACTCAAGGCCCTTGAATCAGCCTACAGACAAAACAAGGAAAGTGAAGAGTTCTGCATTGCTCTGGCTGAAGTTTACAACCAACTCGACGAGACAGAACTGGCCTACACCTTTTATAAAAAAGCAATCATAATTGCTCCTGAAGAACCAATAACCTGGATCAGTTATCTGGAGTTCCTGATTGACAATGAGGATTATGAAATCGCCTTCGAAACTTTGGAAGATGCAAGAAAATACAGCAATGATATTCTCTTCGATTTCTGTGAAGTTGCCTTAAATTATTTAAACGGCCACCGTCAGGAAGCTAAAATACAGCTAATCTTACTACTTGAAGATGGGCACAATGCGTCTAAACTCTTTGAAATTGCCCCAGAACTCGAAGAGGATGCAGAAATCAAAAAGATAATTTTCAGCTTCAGTAACAATAATTAATTATTGAAAGCCTTACAGAAGCTACTGCACCCAGTTTTCTTTATCAAGATTTCTGAATTGTACAGCTAATGCAATATGTTCCGAGTTGATTTTCTCTGATTCTGCAAGATCAGCAATTGTTCTTGCAACTTTTAAAATTCTGTCATAAGCCCTGGCTGAAAGCTGATGAAAATTCATTGCTTTTTTCAAAAGTGCGCTGCCTAATGCATCGAGCTGACAGTACTGTTGAATCAACTTACTGCTCATTTGAGCATTGCAGTGAATTCCCGGAAAGTCCTTAAATCTTTCAAGTTGTAGCGCTCTCGCCCTCAATACACGATCCCTAACATTTTCACTGCTCTCGGTAGGCATTTCATCCGAAGAGAGTGTATCGAAATTCACAGGTTCAACCTCTACATGCAGGTCGATTCTGTCTAGCAAGGGGCCTGATATTTTGTTCAGATATTTCTGAACAGTTACCGGAGAACAGACACATTCCTTCTCCGGATGCGTGTAATAACCGCAAGGACATGGATTCATGGAAGCTACGAGCATAAAATTGGCAGGATATTCTACGGTGAATCTCGAGCGTGAAATGACCATATTGCGCGATTCCATGGGTTGACGCAAGACCTCCAACACAGCACGCTTAAACTCGGGCAATTCGTCCAAAAACAGTACACCATTGTGTGCCAATGATATTTCACCGGGCTTTGGTTGTACGCCCCCTCCTACCAAGGCGACATCGCTTATGGTATGATGTGGCGCCCTGAAAGGTCTTTCAGACACAAGTGAAGCCTGTTCAGGCAACAAACCAGTAACGGAGTGAATCTTGGTGGTTTCCAAAGCTTCTTTGAGCGAAAGTGGCGGTAAAATCGTGGGCATTCTTTTAGCAAGCATGGTTTTGCCGGCACCCGGCGGTCCGATTAAGATTACATTATGTCCTCCTGCTGCAGCAATTTCCAATGCTTTTTTTACACTCTCCTGCCCTTTCACATCGGCAAAATCCACACTGAGGTGCCTGAGGTTGTAAGAAAATTCCTCACGGGTGTCCACAACTGTTGTTTTCAATTCTCTGGTGCCATTGAAAAATTCAACCACTTCTGAGATATTTTCAACGCCATAGACATCGATATCATTTACTATTGCAGCCTCTCTGGCATTAGCTTTGGGCAGAATAAAACCTTTAAATTTTTCTTTTCGAGCCTGAATAGCAATGGGCAGGGCTCCTTTGATAGGTCTTAAGGTGCCATCCAGAGACAGTTCACCCATGATTATGTATTCTGAAAGCGGCTCAGGTTTTATTTGATCGGTAGCTGCCAAAATTCCCATTGCCAAGGGCAAATCATAGTTTGAACCCTCTTTTTTGATATCGGCAGGAGCCATATTAATTACAATTCTTAAACGTGGAATCCGTAAGCCCGCCGATTTTAAGGCACTTTCAATTCGCCAATAACCTTCTTTCACGGCATTATCGGGAAGTCCCACGAGGGAGTAACCTGGTTTACCATTTGGACCGAGTGGACCACCACAATCAACTTCAATGGTAACTGTTTGCGCATCGATACCATAAACTGCACTTGCAAAAGCTTTTACTAACATAAAATCGGATGGAGGGGAATCAATAAATTTTTGTTTCAGTGTACAAATATAGACCCATCAAATGACAATTGCCACTAAATTTTCATGGCGGCAGCATTTTTTTTAAATAAAAGAAGCTGTTAAAATCTGCTGACTATTTTACAAATAGTCATAGCTTTGTGAAATAATTCACATTTCCCCTTATTTAAATCAATTCTAATGAAGAAATTTCTTTTTGCACTTTTATCCTTTTCTGTTTTTTCCCAAATCGGAGCCCAGGGAAACCTTGGGTTTCACAGCGATAATTATTCGGGGGTTTACTCGCTTAATTTCAATCCGGCCGAAATTGTGGACAACCGCTACCGTTTCCACATGAATATTTTTTCTTTGGATCAAACATTCAGCAATAATTACCTTGGTGTAAAAGGGAACGCCCTTTTTGCAGACAGAGATTCCGCATTTAATGACCCCGATTTTAACAGAAATTGGGTAGAGGAAAGGCTCAATGGTAAAAGCAAGTCTATTTATCAGAATCTAAATGTCGGTCTGCTACCTTCTTTTATCTTTACTTTTGGCAAGAAAACACAACATGCTGTTGGTTTCAACATGAAACTGAGAACCATGGTAAATGCCAATGGAATTGATGAAGTTACTGCTCGTCAGGCATGGTGGGAACAAAGTCTTGTCGATCTATATAATATTGACGTACAAAATAAAAATCTTTCGATACAGACTGCTGTATGGGCCGACTATGGCCTTACCTATGGCCGCGACATCATCAAAACAGGGCCACATTATTTAAAAGCGGCAGGAACCTTCAAACTGACACAGGGAGTTGCCTCTGCTTATTTTTATTCAAATAATGCGGACATAACCTTTACTTCCGATTCAACTCTTTCGATAAGAGATACTGATATTAACTTTGGTTATTCTGCAGCCTTGTCTCTAATTCCCCAAAATTCAAATGAAGCAACCGATAAAAACCGCTATGGCATGGGTGTTGATTTTGGTGCAGTGTATGAATTCAGACCAAACAAAGAGAAATATAAATATGAAATGGACGGAGATGCAGAACATGAAAATCCAACCAAGAATAAATATATGCTCAAAGCTGGTTTCGCAGTAACTGATTTAGGTTATTTTCGTTTCGACCGCGCCCGTGGTTTCGATGCCAGATTTTATGCAAATGTGAATGACCTAAATTTGGAAAGGGTTTTCTCTAACTCATTTGAAAACTTTGACACAACTGGTCTTCAGGGATTTGGAGATACCTTAAGCTCAATTTTTGATGTTACAACAACCAAAAACAAAAAGTACAATATGTCTTTGCCCACCAGAATCAACATCTATGCTGATTACAATATCTGGAAGGGCTTTTATGCAAACTTTACAGCTTCATTTGCACCGGGTTATTTGAGAAATCCTGAAAAAACAAGATCTCTTTCAGAATTCAGCCTTACTCCAAGATTTGAAAACAGTTGGTTTGCCTTTTTCTTGCCAATGTCTGTAAACAGTCATGGAAATATGCACTTTGGAACTGCACTGCGACTTGGCCCACTGGTTTTGGGAACCAACGATATCACGCCACTGATGGGTAAGAAAACTATTAGTGACATGAATTTCTATATGGCAGTTTCTGTTCCTATTGCAAGAAAGCTCAAGGACAAAGACAAAGATCACGTATCTAATAAAAACGACCTCTGTAAAAAACAAAAAGGAACCTGGGCAACAAAGGGTTGTCCCGATTCTGACAATGATGGTATAGATGACTCAGCCGATAAATGTCCAACTGAGCCCGGAATTGCTGAATTTAATGGTTGTCCCGACAAAGATGGAGACAAGGTTCCCGATAGTGATGATAAATGTCCGGATATTGCCGGTTTAGCTGAATTTAAAGGTTGTCCTGATAAAGATGGCGATAAAATTATCGACAGCGAAGACAAATGTCCGGATGTCGCAGGCTTAGCCGAATTCAACGGTTGCCCCGACAAAGATGGTGATAAAATTATCGACAGCGAAGACAAGTGCCCCGATGTAGCTGGCTTGCCTGAATTTGGCGGTTGTCCCGATAAGGATGCTGATAAAATAATCGACAGCGAAGACAATTGCCCTGATGAAGCGGGTCTTGCAGAATTTGGCGGTTGCCCCGACAAAGACAGTGATGGCAGCGCCGACAAAGATGATGCCTGCCCAGATGTTGCTGGTCCAAAAGAAAACAAAGGATGCCCATGGCCTGACACTGACGGTGACGGAATTCTTGACAAAGATGATAACTGTCCAAAAGTTTTTGGTGTGATCGCTAGAAATGGTTGTCCCGAAATCAAAGAAGAA
>JBILRK010000554.1:0-6713 GCA_044372705.1 Saprospira sp.
TTATTAATAATTTGTTAAAATGCAATTGTGGCAAAATAAAAAATCCTCCCGTACTAATACGGGAGGATGCTTGACATCAATTTTAATTCACACTATCTTTTAACCACTTTGAAAATTTTGCGGTCGGCACCACTCGAAATACTGAGGAAGTACACTGCAGGAGCAAGCTCTTCAACATTGATTTCATGCGTTTGTGTGCCCGACATTTCCAGCAGAGCAGACTGAATACTACGAATACGAGTTCCCATTGCATCGAAAAGTTCAATGGTCATTTCGCTTTCTTTTGCCAATTCATAACTTAATGTAAGTTTAGTTTGGAAAGGATTCGGGAAAACAGTGCTGTTGCCAATGTATGATTCAATGCTGCTTACCGAAGTCACTTCAGAAATAGTCAGTGTATTCAGGTTGGTAATTACAGGAGCATTGAAATCGAAATAAATGGCTGCGTCATTGTTAATCTGAGTGCCTACAGGAAGACCTGCCTGACGGTTGATCGTAAATTTTACATACCCATTACTTCCGTGATAATCGAAACTGGCGGCAGGCAACATGATGTTATCAAATGTGAAGACCAGTTCATTACCATTTTCAATTGTCAAAACACCATTATGAGACATACGTACATCTCTGATGGTTTCGATGAGCAGATTGGCATCCAATTCATCGCTGATAACTACTCTGCGGGCAGGTGCAGTACCAAGATTCTGGAAGTGGATGGTGTACTCAATTATTTCATCGCTCGTGTAGATATTACCACCGGCTCTTTCATCGCCACTACGTACAGGATATGCCAGTTTTTCGTTCGGATCCCAAGAGCCTACACAGGTTGTATTGTCAATATCGGTATTGTTGGCAGGTGTAGCATCATTATTAAGCGGGTAGATAGTTGCAGAGTTGCTGACCAAGGTACCAAGTGGTAAAGTTGTTGGCGTGTTGAAATAAACATGGATGTAACCGCACTGACCCGGCTGAAGATTGCTAAAACTAAAAGTCAAAAGATTTGTAGTTGAGTTATGACCGGTGAATACAGGACTGCCAATGCTACTCAAAGACCAGATAACATCAAAGTCGATGTCATTGTCATAAGTGTATTCGATGGTTCCCGACATTGGCATCTGGCCATCATTGCAGAAATAAATAGCAGTGTAATAAGGGAAACCTGGCGTAACTGTACTGTTGTGGGTCAGATTGATTCTAAGGTCCTGAGAAAGCGGACTAGTGATATAGAAATTATTATTGTTGTAAAGTGTACCATTCATCGTGTTATTCACAGCAATACTGTTAGTAGTAGGGCAAAGCACTGAGAAAGTTCCAACATTGTTTACAAATTCTACTGAATAATTACCGGGCGTTAAGCCATTGAATTCATAGTATCCCAAGGCATTTGTAAATCCAATCTGACCACTTGGTTGTAGACGTACCATGGCGAAAGGTACTGCTGCCGCGCCGTTTGCATTACAGGTATTTGATAAAGAAACATTGTACACATAACCGGCGATTCTTACAAAGCAGATCGGATTCGTAGGTACATAGTAGTTGTTGGTATAGGTACACCCATTTGAACTGGTGATCGTAACACCATACCAGCCAGAGCCTAAATTATTCTGATAATGCGTTGTAGCGCCATTGTTCCACAAAAAGGTAAATGGGAATGGTGTGCCGCCATAGGTTAGGTAAATAGATCCAAGGCTATCGGCACAGTTTGCACTGTTGATAATTGGCTGAATAGTCAGGTTTCCACCACCGCCTACAACGATACTGTCTAGGCTGTATGAACACTGCGTGCTGTCACTGATCAAGAGACTGTAAATACCGGCATTCAAACCACTTAAATCCTCTGTCTGTGCTCCATTTGACCAGTAGTAATAATTAGATCCTGTACCACCGCTCACAGTTACGTTAATAGCTCCATCGTTTCCGGAACAGCTTGCATTCTGTACACTGTAAGTAGCAGTTATTGCTGCACTTACAGTGAAACTTGCACTTTGAGAACAACCACTGCTAAGGTCGGTTACAGTGACCGAATAAGTACCGGGACCATTTGTTGCTTCATAGTTCATTTGGTTTTGAGAAATGGCACTGCTTCCAGTACTCCATAAAAATGAGTAGACACCGCCACCGCTTACATATGCCTGAATAGAATCGGCAGGGCAACCCATACCCCAAAGGTAAATAGAGAAGGGGACATTGTTGTAAACATAGGTAGTAGAATTACTACTGCAGTTTGCATCACTTACAGTTACAGAATAATATCCTTCGCTTAATCCCGTTGCAGTTGCTGTGGTAGCTCCATTGCTCCACAAGAAGCTAGGGTTGGTAAATCCAGTATGAACTGCTGTGGCTGTACCGTTTCCTTGTCCACAATTTTCAGGAGTTGAAGTCGTTGTTACTGCTCCTCCGCCATTATTGGCAACCTGAAATGAACCTTGCGTGAAACATCCATTTACAAGGTCGCTAATGTAAACCTGATAGAAGCCTGCTTGAAGACTGTCTATATCCTGCGTATTGCCAATAAAGGTATTCCCAAGGTACCAGCTGTACTGAAAATTACCACTGCCTCCTATAACTGTTATGTTAATTGCACCATTCCTGTTGCCGCAGCTCTCTGGCGTAGCATTGCCACTTAATTGCAAAGGTGCTGTGTTTACAACGGTATATAATGCGGTACCAACACATCCTAATGCACTTGTGACTGTGACGGAATAGACGCCTTGTTGTAATCCTTGCACAAAACTAGTTGATGCCCCATTGCTCCATGTGTAGAAATATGGCTGACTGCCACCAGATACAAAGGTGTAAAGTGTATTCACCGGACAAGAAGAAGTGTCGGGAAAGATTGCCACAGTCAATTGGCACTGAGCCTGTACTTGGGTGTTTAAGCCAAATAAGACAATCATGAAATAGAACAGATTTTTTAATGTACTCATGGATTTCAATTTAAGATTGTGATAAATGTATTTTCTTATTGTTAATTTTTTAATATTAAATTTGACGGTTTATAATTTTAAGAAACAGGCTTTTTTTAAAATTTTTTAAGTTTGTTGCTTATATTTGCCAACTTGAATGGCAATTTATTGTTAGAATTCTAATTCGCATTTTGATGAACATTGTTTGACATTACAAAGGTGAACTTAAAATACAGCCCATTCTAATACATTTTTTAAAGATTTTTATTTTTAAATCCTTAATTATTTAATTTAAAGCATTGATATTTAGACATAAATATAATTTATTTTCAATATTTTTTTATTTTTATCAAAGGAAAAACCTTTGAAATTTTTTTAAAAAATTATTCCGAACCTAAGAAACCATCAAAATACCACCCAATTATGTCTCGTTTTTACGCCAATTTATTTTTTCTGATGCTTTTTTCGCTGGGACTCTCGGCACAGAGCAGAGAAATCATACAGCAGTTCCTCGATAATAAAAAAGCCGAACTGCAGCTAACAGCTTCCGACATCAGCAATTGGATAATTTATGATGAGTACCGAAGCGAAAATATAGGACTCACACATGTGTACATCCGTCAGTCTCATCAGGGAATTGAGGTTTACAATGCTGTAGCTAATTTTAATATCAAAGATGCAGCTGTTTTCAGTATGGGAAACCGACTCGAAGCGAATATTTCTAAAAGAGTCAATGTAATTGAGCCTAAACTAAGCCAAACAGATGCTATAATAGCAGCAGCCAAAGAACTCAATCTATCATTTGAAGCTGCTCCCAGACTAATTGAAACTAAAAACGATAAAGAATCTGTGTTCTTTGTTCAGGGACTTTCCTTAGAAAATATTCCTGTTAAATTGATGTTTCAACCCATGCCAGAAGGAGAAATCCGTTTGGTTTGGGACATGAGTATTTATCAAACAGATAAACAACATTGGTGGTCATTAAGAATTGACGCCTTAACAGGTGAAATACTCGATAAGGTTGATTGGGTATTGAAATGCGACTTTGGTACTTGCGGACACAAATGGCATAGCACTACCAAAAGACCCATACCAGAAACAGCAGACTTATTGCCTGCCCCACCACCCAACACCGATCAATATCGTGTTTTTCCTATTCCTGTAGAAAGTCCAAGCCATGGAACACGCAGTCTGGTAGTTGGACCTTATAATACTACTGCTTCTCCTTTTGGCTGGCACGATACCAATGGTACAGCTGGGGCTGAATATACCACTACCCGTGGTAATAATGTAAATGCCATGGAAGATGCCGATGGCAACAACGGTACAGGCTATGCGCCTAATGGTGGAGCTTCATTAAATTTTGATTTTCCTTTGAACATGAATCAGGCAGCTGTCAACTACCGCGATGCTGCAGTTACCAATTTATTCTACATGAACAACATCATGCACGATATATGGTATCAGTATGGATTCAACGAAGTTTCAGGAAATTTTCAGGAAAACAACTACGGAAGGGGCGGAGCTCAGGTTGATGGTGTAATAGCGGATGCTCAGGATGGTAGCGGTACTAATAATGCCAATTTTGCTACCCCAGCCGATGGAACTCGTCCGCGCATGCAGATGTACCTCTGGACAGGCGCTGTATCCTATCTGATGACAGTAAATTCACCTAATCCATACACTGGACAATATGCAGCTGTTCAGGCTGGTTTTGGTCCTGCTGTACCTGCTACACCTATCACCGCCAACCTGGCGCTGATGACCGATGCCACAGCTGATTTCAACGATGGTTGCGAAGCTTTAACAAATGCTGCATCACTCTCGGGTAAAATTGCCGTTGTCCGTCGCGGTACCTGTGCTTTCACTGCAAAAGTTCAGGCTGCGCAAAATGCAGGTGCAGTAGCTGTGATTGTGGTAAACAATATAGCAGGTGCACCTACAGCTATGGGTGGAACTTCTACCACAATCAATATACCTTCAATAATGATTTCTCAGGTAGATGGAGATCCATTAGTAGCAGCTTTATTGGCTGGTACGACCATCAATACGACCTTGCAGAATAGTGGCGGACCATACGATATTGATGGCGATTTCGACAACGGCATCATAGCACATGAGTACGGACATGGCATTTCGACACGCTTAACGGGTGGCCCGTCCAACTCTAACTGTCTCGACAATGATGAGCAAATGGGCGAAGGTTGGTCCGATTGGTTCGGGCTTATGCTTACAATCGAGCCAGGTGATACTGCAACTGATGTAAGAGGTATTGGTACCTTTGCAATTGGTGAACCTACAAATGGTGGTGGAATTCGACCTGCCCCATACAGCACTTCTTTTACAGTGAATAACTTTACCTATGCATCCTCAAACAACACAGCTGCAGTTTCGATGCCGCATGGTGTAGGCTTTGTGTGGTGTACGATGTTGTGGGATATGACCTGGGATCTCATTGGACAATACGGATACAATTCAAATCTTTACAGCGGTACAGGGGGCAATAATATTGCCATGAATCTTGTTACTACTGCCTTAAAATTACAACCATGTAACCCTGGCTTTGTCGATGGGCGAAATGCTATTCTTCAGGCTGATTCAATTTTATACAACGGCGCCAATAAATGTCTTATCTGGAGAGCTTTTGCACGCCGTGGACTTGGTTTCAGTGCATCGCAAGGGAATAGTAACAGCCGTACCGATCAGGTAGAGGCTTTCGATCTTCCACCTAGCTGCCAGGCTCCAGTAGCCCCACCAGATGCAAACTTTACTTCAGTGGCAACCTGCACAGGTTTGGTCAATTTTACCGATATTTCTACAAATAATCCTACGACCTGGCGCTGGAGCTTTGGCGATGGCAACAGCAGTACCCTGCGTAATCCAACACATACCTATGCCGGCAGTGGCACCTTTCAGGTAAAATTAGTTTCGACCAATGCCATTGGTAGCGACTCTGCAACTATTTCAGTAACCATAAACCGTCCGGCAGCTCCAATTACTGCCAATGTTAATATATGCGAAAATCAGACAGCTGCTTTAAATGCAACTGCATCGGGTACAGTTACCTGGTTCGATGCTAGTGGTAATACGCAGCTTTCAACTGGTACAACTTACACAACACCAGCTTTGGCTACAACAACAACCTATATGGTGCAGAATGTAGTGCCTGCGGTATCGCAATTTGTAGGCCCGGCAAATGCTTCTATTGGTACTAGTGCCAACCACAATCAGCCAAATGTCTTCACGCTCAATTTTACAGCTAGTCAGCCTTTTACTTTAGTATCTGTATGGGTGAATGCAAGTACAACCGGAAACAGAACAATCAATGTGTATAACGCCGCAAATGGTGCTGGTACGGTCATTGCTACAACAACTGTAAATATTACTGCAACTGGGGCGCAGCGTATTAATTTAAATTTAAATATTCCTGCTGCCGGGGCATATAGTATTGGTGGTGTGAATATGAATATGCTCAGAAATAATGGTGGTGTGGCTTACCCTTACTCACTTGCAGGAGTAGTCAATATTACAGGCTCATCAGGTGGAGCAGGTTTCTATTATTATTACTACAATTGGGAGGTCAGAACAGCAGCTTGCACAAGTGCAAAAATTCCTGTTATTGCAAATGTGAGTGTTATCAATAACAATGCAAGTTCAGGAAATGCTATTTGTACTGCCAACAATGGAACGGCCTCTGTAAATCCTTCGGGAGGAGCATCGCCTTATACTTTCCAATGGTCGAACAGCAGTACTGCTGCATCTCAGAATACTTTGACTGCAGGGAATTACACGGTCACAGTCACCGAC
>JBILRK010000101.1:0-6702 GCA_044372705.1 Saprospira sp.
TCGGGGATCAACCTGAATCATTCCGATATGTTCCGAATTTTTAAGACCCATATTTTTCCAGCTTTTTCCGCCATCTTCGCTTTTATACACTCCATCACCATAGGCTACAGAACGCTGATTGTTATTTTCACCTGTTCCAACCCATACAATGTTTTCATTTCCGGGTGCCAATGTTATGCAGCCGATTGAATAGGATGCCTCGTTGTCGAAAATCGGAAAATAGGTTGTGCCTGCATTGTTAGTTTTCCATACTCCACCCGAAGCAACTGCAACATAATACTGAGCAGGATTCTTTGGATTAACAGCCAGGTCTCCTATCCTTCCCGAATGGGAAGCTGGTCCAATAGCACGAAATTTCAAGGCAGACAGATTTGGCATTTTAGCTTTTTCTTGTGCCTTTGTGTTGTAAACTGATAAAATAAGTAGAAAACTAACAATAAGGAATCTCATAATCTTGATATTATTGAATATATATAAACTTAAATTGAATGAATACTATTTACTGCGCATCGCGTCAACAGCTTCCATATTTGCAGCATTTAATGCAGGAATAATACCCGCTACTACGCCTGAAATCGCAGCAATTGTAATTCCAATGATCATATTCTTAGCTGATAAGAAAATTTCAAACTGAAAAATTGTAGTGGCAGCCAAGGCGGCTAAATATACAAAAACTAATCCTATCAGGCCACCTACAAGACACAAAACTATGGATTCTACCAAAAACTCGGTAAGAATAACATATTTTTTGGCCCCCAATGCCTTTTTGATTCCGATGATATTAGTACGCTCCTTTACAGAAACAAACATAATATTTGCCACCGAGAACATCCCGACAAAGATAGCAAAGCCTCCTATAAAAAGGCCTGCAAGGTTAATCACACCAAATACCGACCCGAGCAGGTTTGAAATAATTGATAGGGTATTCAATGCAAAATTATTTTCTTCTTTTGGTTTCAACTTACGACTGGCGCGTAAAACGCCAACCAATTCATCACTTAATTGGTCAACACTAACTTCCTGTCTAGCTTTTACAGATACGGAGGTCCTTCCTCTGTTAAATTCAGAATTTGACGTGTTTACGTATTTTCTGGCTGTATTGTAGGGAACAATAGCCACATTGTCAAAATTAATAGGGTTAATGAGGTCTTTGCCCTCCTTTTTTAACACCCCTATAATTTTAAGTTTTTGCCCTTTGGCTTTTATACTTTTTCCAATGGGATCTTCTCCCTCTCTGAACAGCTTTTTATAAACTTCATAGCCAATCACCACATCATTTGTACCGTGAAAAAACTCTGCTGCAGTAAAATAGCGCCCGTAAACAAACTCCAATCCAAACATTTCGCGATAATCTTCAGTTACCCCAATGTAGAGTACTCCGGAGGCTGTTGCTGTTTTCGACTCGGTTGACTGTGTGCCTATAAAAACATTAAAAGCAACTATATCCGCACTTTTGCAGTTCTTTTTAATTGAAAGATAATCGGTATAAGATGCCTCTGGCCGACGCATGTATTTCCAAAAATTTTCACGCGGGTCTTCTCCCCAAGGCATGGTACTGATGTAGATTGTGTTATCGCCAAGTTTTTTAAAACTCTTTCTGATACTATATTCCAAAGAATTGACCGCCGAAAGCACCATAATAACACACCAGATACCAATGATGATACCCATTAGAGATAAGAGCGTACGAAGTTTATTCGAGAGCAGTTGTTGTACTGCCAAGACAAAACTTTCACTAAGTATTCTTAAAAAACGCATATTTTGCCAACTTAAAATTTCCTAAAGTTCTAAAATCTTAAGCATTATCAAGAATTAATCCGACTAAATAAGTTATTATTAGACAAGTTAGTTGACTACTACAAATTCAGTCCTGCGATTCAGTTGCATGCCCTCCTGACTATCATTATTGCTGATAGGTTTGCTTTCTCCATATCCTTTAGCGTCAAGCCTTTCCCTGGCAATGCCTTTCGAAATTAAGTAGTCTCTTACCGCTTTAGCCCTACGATCCGACAAAAGCAGATTATCGCTATCACTACCTTCATTATCAGTATGCCCGTTAATTCTAATTTTCATTTTTGGATTTTCATCCAAAAGCTGTTTCAATCTATTTAGTTCAACTTCTGATTCAACCCGCAACTCTGCAGAGTTTGTCGCAAAGAAAACATTTTTCAAAATAATAGGATTTCCCTCTTTAATGCTTGATGAAGTATCAATCTTTCCGCTAGGTTCGAGTATGGGTTGCAAAGGTATATCCAATAAAAAAGGGTTTTGCTGATTTCTGATTTCTTTGAGTGCAAAATTATCTGAATAGAAAAGATACTTTTGCTTTTTAACGTTCAAACTATAATCTCGCCCCAATGGCATGCAAAGCATAAATTCTCCATCGGCATCTGTTTTTGTTTTGGTGAACAATTTATCTGCGCTCAAATCATAAATTTCAACAGTAGTTTTATTCAATGATTTTTTAGTAATTGCATCGTACACATAGCCCTTGACATAAGTGACCGGTTTTGGTTGTATTTCTTTTGGCATTTCGAAACTATAAATATCCAAAGAACCAAATCCTCCAGGACGGTCAGATGCAATAAATGCCAAACTGCCGCTTAATGCAACTGCAAGTGCCTCTTCATTTTGTGCGGTATTGATTGGATAACCCAAATTTTGAGGTTTATCCCAGATCCCATCCGTCCGCAATCTTGATACAAAAAGGTCGAGTCCGCCCATTCCCGGATGTCCCGAAGAGCTAAAATAAAGGGTTTGGCCATCGGGGTGAATACAAGGTGCCGAATCATCATAAGGCGTATTTAGCTCGGCAATTGCAAGCGGTTCAGCCCAGCTACCATCTTCATTTCGTTTGCTAATCATTAAATTCTTGTCGCCTTGCCCTCTTGCACCACCACGTGTAAAAAAAATTGCATCGGCATTTGGAGAAACCGAGGGTTGCGATTCCCAATTTGCGGTGTTGATAGCTGATCCTAAATTCTTCGGGTCGGACCAACGGCCATTAATTCTTTCCGAAAAATATAAATCGCAACTTCCAAAGTCTCCAGCTCTGTTACAAACTGTAAAAACCAAAAATTTACCATCGGCAGATACCGATTGCGCCGCTTCATTTTCGGTGGTATTTACATTGGGTATGGGTTCGGCTTTTGACCATTCTCCATTTTTTTTCAAGCTGCGGTACAAATCTTCCTGTCCATATTGCCCCTCGCCTATCTGAACAGTAAATATCATAGTATTTTCATCGGCTGTGATAGATGGAAAATAGTCTCTGTTGGAAGAGTTTATGTTAGTTCCCATATTCTTGGGTTCAAACCTTACGGGTTTTGAAAGCGCATCGGGCCTGAAAATTGCATCACCCAGTAATTTTTTTGCTCTATTAATGATTGCATCACTTTTTGATGGATATTTTAAAAACTTTTCAAACTGAGATCGGGCATCTACATACTGTTCCTGCTCCATTGCAATCTGGCCCAGCAGGTAATAAATTTTGGGGTCATAATCAGGGCCCAATGAAGCCGCCTTATTTAGAAATATAGTGGCCTCTTTCCAATTTTTTTGCTGAATATAACAGTCTGCCATTAGCTGATAAGCATTGATAAAATTGGGGCATTTTTTAATTATTTTATCCAGCTCTTTAATGGATTTACTGTAGTTTTCTGCATTAAAATCTGCAAAGGCTATTTTAAATGCTTCCTTTATTTTCTCCGGTGCATTTTTAGATGTAATAAAAGTTTGGGCCTGCGCTTGAATCAGACAAAGAAAAAAAACAATAATAAAAAGTGCCTTACGCATATCGAGTTATATATTTATGCCCCCTGTTTTTGCCAAATTACTGTTATAATATCTGGGGTCATGAGAGACTTCTTTTTCAATCCAATCAGGTAGCTTTATTACTTCATTTTCATCATTCAATTCTATTTCTGCAATGACCAAGCCCTCCAATCTTCCTTTAAAAACGTCTAATTCCCAGATTAAATTATCCAAGCTGAAAGTATATCTTATTTTTTCTATACAAAAAGGTTCGCAAATCAATAATAGTTGCCTGGCATCTTCCAAGGGAATTTCATATTCAAATTCTAGTCGGCTTATTCCTTCATTTTTCCCTTTTATGGTAAGGTATGCTTTTTGCCCCCTTATTCTGACCCGCACAGTGCGTTCAGGTGCTGCATTCAAGTAACCCTGACAGATTTCCTCAGCATCGGATAATGTTTTTATAAATTCTTGAACATGCTCGTTTACTGTATATTTTCTTTCGATTTCAATCCCCATTTTACTTTAATTTATCAGGGTTATCTTTAATGAAATCACCCCATCCGGAATATTTTTTACCTTTTTTTCCTAAAATTGAATTGCTCTGTAAATAGTGACAATAGGCTACCGCAACCGAATCGGTCGCATCCATAAATTTATGATGAAACTCTCCTATGATAAGATGTGGCAACATAGCAGCGACTTGCTCTTTTGATGCCGCCCCTTTTCCTGTTACAGATTTTTTTACCGAACGTGGGCTGTATTCAGTTACATTTATTCCGTTACAGGAAACTGCAGTCATAGCAGCACCCTGTGCCCTTCCCAATTTGAGCATTGCCTGTGCATTCTTACCGAAAAATGGCGCTTCAATTGCGGCTTCATTAGGCTCATAAATTTTAATAAGTTTTTGAAGTTCTTCAAAGATAAATTTCAACTTTTCAGATTGATCCTCAAATTTTCTCATATCGAGCACACCCATACTCACCAAACGGGGTTTATCCTTATCGGTTTGCAAAAAAGAATAACCCAAAATATTTGATCCGGGATCTATCCCAAGGATTATTTTTTTCATTTTTAAAAATTTAAAAAATCACTATCAGTGTTTGATCTTGATCTTTTTAATCAATTCTTTTCCTTTCTCATCCCTAAGAATAAAATAATAAACACCTGCTTTTAATTTATTCAATTTCAATGCTTTAAATACCAATTTTGAGGGGATATTGACTTTTTGGACAGCGGCATAAACTATAGCTTTATCGCTGATTAATTCAAAATCTAAATTAATTTCCATATCAGATTCTAAGCCAAAAACCAGCAAATCATCTTCAATTTCAGTTTCATTAAAATGAAGTAATACATTTTCCAGTACAGCTTTAGCTGCTATTTCAGCAGTATCAGTATTTGCTTTTTTTATAAATTCTTCGGCATCTGAGGTTTTGCCCTTTGCTACAACTTCAATAAAATCTTTTTCAGGATCTAATTTAAATTTCTCTTTATCCGATTTATCAATTTTATTTCTTTTGATTTTGGTGTTTGAATTTGCATTTACATCTTTTTTATCTCCACCATTGCAGGAATTTAAAAAAAATCCCAAAGCAAATAAAAAACAAATTATAACATGAAATTTCATAACAGTTTTTAAATTTTACATTCTTGAAAAAATAAAGGTAATAAAATATGCTGAATTCTCGATATAAAAATACCCATTGTTCCCTTTATAACAATTCAAAATAGATATATAATCCTTGCACTTTTGCCAATAAGATATAAATTGCTAATTTGTGGAATATTTAAAGACACAATAAAATTTTAACATTATGCAGGAAAAGAAACCTAACGAAATAAATATTGAGCTACCTGAAGAGATAGCTGAGGGTGTATATTCAAATTTGGCAATTATTACTCATTCTCATTCAGAATTCGTACTTGATTTCGTAAGAATGATGCCAAATGTTGCGCAAGCAAAGGTAAAATCTCGGGTAATTCTTACCCCGCAGCATG
Organism: Saprospira sp.; assembly: GCA_044372705.1. Taxonomy (GTDB): domain Bacteria; phylum Bacteroidota; class Bacteroidia; order Chitinophagales; family Saprospiraceae; genus Saprospira. The sequence goes on from JBILRK010000101.1 coordinate 5,755, forward strand.
CAAAAAGACTCATGATGGCACTCAGGGATAATATCAAAAGATATGAGGAAAGTTTTGGGACTATTCAAGACATTGACGGGGGCATTCCACCATTCCCAATGGGGTTCAGTGGTCCTACAGGGCAGGCTTGATTTATTGCCAAAATTATCTGCGTTATTAAAAAAGCCGGTTTCATCTCTGAAACCGGCTTTAAATTTATATTCAATTAACGATGGTTAATTAAAATTCACCTTCACTGAATTCTTCTCCTAGTTCTTCATCAGTAAGAACCGCTTCGTCGAACTGTCTCATACCTGTACCTGCAGGAATACGTTTTCCTACGATAACATTTTCTTTGAGACCGGCGAGGTCATCGGTAAGAGCAGAGATTGCTGCAGTACTGAGTACCTTGGTCGTCTCTTGGAATGAAGCGGCTGAGATCCAGCTTTCTGTACCCAAAGAGGCTTTAGTAATCCCTTGAAGAATAGGTCTTGAAGTTGCAGGGACAGCAGGACGAGCCGACATGAGTTTCTTGTCACTTCTACGTAATGTAGAATTCTCTTCTCTAAGCTGTCTTTCTGTAATAAACTGACCAGCGAAATATTTTGAAGAATCTCCGGCATCTTCAACAAGTAATTTGTCAAAGATTCTGTCATTTTCCTCCAAGAAGGCAAATTTACCTGCTGCTTCTTTTTCTAGGAATTTGGTGTCGCCTGGATCAACAATCTGAACCTTACGCATCATCTGACGGGTAATAACCTCAATATGTTTATCATTGATTGTGATACCCTGTGCACGGTAAACTTCCTGAATACCATCGATTACATACTGCTGTACTGCATTTGGTCCTTTGATAGCCAAAATATCTTGTGGAGTAGTGGCACCATTTGACAAAGAAGTACCGGCACGCACGAAGTCACCTTCCTGTACTAGGATATGTCTTGACAAACCAACTAGGTATTTACGCTT
>JBILRK010000102.1:0-6640 GCA_044372705.1 Saprospira sp.
TATTTCAAAAGCTCAATCCTCTGCTTCAAATATGAATGATGTGAAAATTACACCCATTTCAGGTACGCAGAAAGTGGCAGGTTATACTTGTAAAAAAGTAATGATTACCGACCCTAAAAATCCAAAAACTCAAACAGTTGTATATGTTTGCAACAGCATTGTGCCAGAATCTGGTGGGATGGTAGATGAAATGATGAAAAAATTAAATGGATTTCCACTTGGTTTCGAAATAAAAACCAATGGCTCCAAAGTAAAAATTATGGCAAGTGAAGTTTCTACCAAATTGCTAAAAAAGGCCGATTTCAAACAAGTAATTCCAGAAGGGTACGAAGAAACTACTATGGAAAAACTTAGAGAACAGTTTGGTGGTACCCTAGGGGAGTAGATTGAGATCTAAAGAATTTTAAGTTTTTAGGATTGAAATGTCAAAAATGTTTGATTTTATTATACGTTTTTGGCATTTTTATTTAATTTTAATGTTAAGAAATTGTTACTTTAATGTCAATTTAAGATAAAGACATCTTTCTTAGTTTAATTTTATGTGAACTTCGTAAAATAAAAGCCATGTTTAGATTCCTGTTTTTAACATTATTCTTTGGGCTGCAGTTTAATAATTCAACCTTAAATGCCCAAGCTTCTACGCCTAATTTTACTGAGGGATTTATTGTTTATGATATAAAACCCTTGCTTAATTCAAGTGTCCCTGAATTGTACAGGGAGACTACACTTACCTTATATATTAAAGACAATCAGGTTAAGCTCGACCTGAAAATGTTGGCTGGTTTTCTTGAAGTTCAAATTCTTGAAAATGAAAATCAACAAAATATAGCTTTGATAGATTTTCCATTATTGTCTGAAAAGTCAAGTATCACAATAGGAAAAAACGATGAAATTTTTTCGGGATTTTTCTTTCCGTCAAATGTAAACATGTCTCCTCTGAAAAATATTGAGATTGAAATTTTCAATAACGATAAGACTACAATTTTGGGAAAATCAGCTTACAAGGCTATTGTACCTGTTAAAGGCAGCAAATCGAAAGCATCGATGTATCTATCTAAAAATATAATAATTGATACGCCACTGTTCATGGAAAATTATCTGGGAGAGCTTCCAGGTTTGCCGCTCAATGCAGAAATTACTATTCTTGGTGAAAGAGTTAGCTTAACAGCAAAAGAAATTCGAAAAACAAAAATCAGTGACAAGGTATTTGAAGTACCAGCAGATTACAAAGAAAAATCTCTTCAAAACTTCCGATCAGAAATAGATGAATTCTTTGGTGAAAGTGATTTAGGCACTGGTTTGTGAGCTAAATTAGTTTTATTGAGCTAATCTAAAGCTTTTTGTCTCCTATTGGGCATAAAAAAAACTTCGCAATCAATTGCGAAGTTTTTTTTATGTTATGATTTGACAACAAATTATTTTGCAAATTTTGCAAATTTCTTGTTGAATTTGTCAATACGGCCGGCAGTGTCAACAAAAGCCATTTTACCTGTAAAGAAAGGATGTGAGGCACTTGAAATCTCTAACTTAACAAGTGGGTATTCATTACCGTCTTCCCAAACAATATTCTCTTTGCTAGGTGCGGTAGATTTTGATAAAAAGCTATAATCAGTAGATATGTCTTTAAATACTACTGCACGATAAGCTGACGGATGGATATCTTTTTTCATGACCTTTAAAAAATTGTTATATCAATTAAAATTTATGCTGTTTGGACAGATTTATAACCAATCTGACAATGGAACTGCAAAGGTAGTAAATAAAGTTTGTTTTGTTAATAATTTTATAAAATCTTTTAATGAAGATGTCAAACTAAAATAAATCTGTGATTTTGTTGATTATGTAGAGGGATTAAAATGACCTCTATGACTAAGTTTAATGGCATCAGAGTCTTTTTTGATTGATCACATTCAACAATTCGTCTTTATAATTTTTTCCAATTGGAATTTTCTTTTTGTTCACAAGCACCGAATTAGCCTCCAACAATTCAATTAGTTTCAAATTGACAATGTAAGAGCGATGTACCCTGATAAAAATATCGGAAGGGAGTTTTTCCTCCAAAGATTTCATGGTCTGTAGGGTAACAATCCTACCCGTAGGCGTATGCAGCATTACATAATCTTTGAGACCTTCCACATAAAATATGTCTTCGAAGCGTACCTTGATCAGTTTTTTATCGGCTTTGACAAAGATATAATCGGGCTCATCTTCAGAAAGCAAAGTAGTTTTATTTTCTTTTTTAGTGTTAATTTCTAAAAACTTTTGGACTGCCTTTGAAAATCTTTCCAGTGAAAATGGTTTCAGCAGATAATCAACCGCATTCAATTCAAAACCTTCAACTGCAAAATTTGAAAAGGCTGTTGTAAATATCACCTTAGGTGGATTTTTTAGGCTTTTCAAAAAATCTATCCCCGAAATTTGAGGCATTTGAATGTCTAAAAACATAAGGTCAATCTCAGCACTTTCCAATGCTTCGAAAGCCTCTACGGCATTGGAACATTTGGCTTTCAGCTTTAATTCCGGAAAATGCGAAAGGTAAGTTTCAATCACTTCTATGGCCAGCGGCTCGTCATCAACAATAATTACATTCATACTTTATTTAAATTTTCTTTGAGGGATAAATGAAGGCTAACGATAAATTTGTCCTCAGTTTCATTAATCTTTAAGGTATAATTTTGCCCAAAAATCAGTTCCAGTCTTCTTTTTACATTATTCAGCCCAATCCCGCCTTTATAATATCTTTCATCCTTTATTTCATCGCTTTTACTGTTTTCGATTTCGAAATCAAGCATCTTATTCTTTATGCTAAGTTTTACATTGACATAACCCATTTGTATGCTGTTGCTCAAACCATGTTTGAAGGCATTTTCCAAAAAAGGAATAAAAATAAGCGGTGGAATAAAATAATTGGAGCTATCTTCTTCTTCATAAATAAAATTAATTGCCGCTTTTTCGCCATATCTTATTTTTTCCAGTTCCAGATAATTTTTGATGGAAGCTATTTCCTTTTCCAATTCCACTAGCTTTTCATTGCTTTCATACAACATATAACGCATCATATCGGAGAGCCTAAGTACTATTTCAGGTGCCTTGTCTGATTTTTTTAAGGTGAGTGCATAAAGCGAGTTAAGGGTATTGAACAGAAAATGCGGGTTGATTTGAGATTTAAGAAAACTGAGTTCTGATTGCAGATTTTTATTCTCCAGAGCATTTTTTGTTCTTTCTTGCAAAAGCCATTCCTTGATGATTTTTAAAATGGTACTAAACAGCGCTGCAAATAAGGCATAAAAATATTGTATGTACTGATTTTGAATAAGATAATTTTGTGCTTCCTCGAATCCGCTCAAATTCCAATAGGTGCAAATCAACTCTAGCGGGGTAATAATCAAGGCTGATAAGGCTAAGGTAGAAAAATAGTAAAAAAAGTGCTTTTTGGATAAAAATTGAGGGATTAAAAAATAGAGATTGAAATAAATCAATATAGCCAAAAAAACACTATTTATGAGTACATTACCCAGACTGAGATAAAAAATACCACTACTGCTGTAGTTGACATACAGCATGCAAAGTATATAAAATAGCCATATTAGACTGTGATAAACAGGCTTTGATGAAAAAAAGTTATAACTTTTAATATTATTTTTATTGTCTTTTGGCATGTACAAAGGGCATCATTTTATCCTCTAAGATAGGCGTTGTTAACTTTAGGAAAAAAAGTCATCGACAAAATAGTAAAAACAATTGCTCAATTCTTGTATTTATGAAGAATTATCCTTTTTTTTGTTTTGATAAATTATAACCAAAATACCAAAAAACTAAAAAATTATGGGAACTTTTAATGGAAAGGTGAAAAGAGTAAGTGGAGATCGTAGCCAATCTGGAAATTGTCAGACTATTGTTGTAGTAAGTGGGGATCTAAACAATGAAGTTGACTGTGTAAAAGTAATTTTTCCAACAGACCTCGACCCATCTGAAATTCCGGTAATTTGTGATTATTCAGATACTCAAAACGGAGATAGAATTTTTACAAATAATACCTTAACACTCAACGCCTCTGCGCAGGGTAAAACTGTTAATCTTTACATTTCTATGGTTGATGCTAATGATAATGTTCTGGGAACAGATACGGTACAAGTGACAATAGAGTAAAAGAAAATAAAATAGATTAATCTTTTTTACCGGGCACTATCCAAAAAATTGAATATTGCCTTTAATTCGTATTACAACGATGCGTCGAAATTTTGTTATATTATTACTTTTCTTTTCCATTCTTGTAATTATATTATCTGCATTTCAGCAGCCATCATATCTCTCCAAGGTAGAGGAATTGCAAAAAATTGCTGAGCAACTAGAATACAATGAGGCGTTTGATTCAGCAGCCGTATATTATGAAAAAGCCCGTAATCTTGCCTGGGAAAAAAGTCTCGAAAATGAGCTAAGTGTCATCCTAAACAAGGAATTGATATTTTGGACAGCCAGAACAGATCTTGAAATCCCCGAGAAAAGAAAGAAAATTGCAACTTTTTGGAATAAATTTCATACTGTACCTAAATTCAGACAATTTTTTTACGATGCACAGTCCAGCTTTTTTCTTTATGAAATGAAATTGGATTCCTTTCAGTTTTATGCCAAAAAAACTTTAGCAGAAATTTCTAAAAATAAGGATTGGGTCTATGAGGTTAACTATTATATTTTTTTAGCCCAACAGTTTTTATACGCCGATGATTTTATATCTGCTGTAAAGTACATCAAAAAGGCAGAAAGTAGTTCACTTAAATGTAAGGATCCAAAGGATCCTGCAATACTTTATTTTTATTTTGTTAGCAATGAAATTTATAATCGTATTGGTGACAATGAACAAGCCCTGAAATTCTCCTTAATCTGTCTTGAAGTATTAAAAAAAAGTAATTCTTATAAAGCCGAGGATTTTATAACAGCTTTAATTAGTATTGCCGTTAATTACGATGAAATGGAAGATTTTGAAAATGGCTTGAAGTATTACAATGAGGCATTGAAGTTACAATTAAAAACTAATAAAATTTATGAGGCTTCAAATCTCTATGAGAATATGGGCGCTTGTTTTTTGAGCTTAAATCGTCTTGATGAAGCCTATAATTCGTTTAAAAAAGCTGTAGAACTATCCTTAGAAGGAAAGAACCCTGACCTCAATCAACAATTATCTGTTAATCGATCATTTGGAGATTTTTTATTAAAGACTAATAGGACAGATAGTGCTCTAATCTGCGTAGAAAATCTTTTAAAATTACACAAAAAGACAAATAATAGCTTAGATCGATCATATGAGGTTATTGGTAGAGTTTATACAAAAGCTAAAGAATTTAAAAAAGCAAGATATTATTACAAAAAGGCAGTGCATCAAGTTAATCAAAAGTATGGCAATAAGAATTATTATACCTCAAATGTATTATATAGTTTCGCTACAATGTGTTTGGAAGAAAGAAAATTTAGAGAGGGCTTGGGGCTAATTCAAAAAGCCATATATGCCAATACAACAGAGGAAATTGATTCGGTAAATTATAAATCGAACCCTGCTCTAAAATTTGTCAGCGATAAAGATTTAATGATGAATGAGCTACGCTTAAAATCTATCTTACTTGACAGTATGCGGGTGAATAAAATAGACAAAATTAGCGCAGCGGAAGTATTTGAAGCTGCAAAAGCCACGGCAGATCTACTTCTCCATATAAATCAAACTGTTAATTATAAATCTAAATTAGTATGGCTTAACAATAGAGCTAATACTTATTTTCAATATGCCATCTATTACGCATTATTAGCAGCAGAAGAAACAAAAGATGAAAAGTACAAAGAAGAAGCTTTTTTGATGTCGGAACGAAGTAGATCTATTCTGTTATACGAATCCTTACAGGAAAAAACTGCCTCACGTTTTGCTGGAGTGCCTGATAGCCTTATTGAAAAGGAAAACGAACTGAGGAAATATGCAATATTTATTGAAAAACAAAAGAGAGATGCAGACAATGAAAAAAACAAAGTAAAAATAGCTGAATACGATAGTGAATTATTTGAAATTCAACAGGAAATTGAAAAAATAACTGCTCTACTCAGGCAAAAATATCCCTCTTATTATCAGTTGAAATATCCTGAACTGAAAATAAACCCCAATGACATTATGTCGAAGCTTGGTGACAGTACAGTGATGATAGAATATTTTCAGGGTAAGAATCGAAGTTTTGTTTTTGTACTCAGAAAAAATTCCTTCGATTGTCATCAGGTTTTAGCCGATAGTACAGTAAATAATAGGGTTTTGGAATTTCAAAAGTTAGTTTCAGATTTGCCATATGCAATGAAACAGCCCGAGGAGTATTTCGAAAAATATAAAGAATCTGCTATTGAACTCTATCATCTATGGTTAAAACCCTACTTAAATTCTGAAGACAAAGGAAAACGCCTTGTAATTATCAATGATGGAAGCTTATCTTATTTGCCATTCGAGGCATTGTTGACAACCGATGTTAAAACAAAGAATCCAAATTACAAAAGCTTACCATATCTGCTCAAGGATTATACTATCAATTACGATTATTCTGCAGAGCTGTGGTTGCGACATCAACAATCTAAAAAGCAAATAAATGGTAGGGTATATGCAATGGCACCTACA
>JBILRK010000103.1:0-6633 GCA_044372705.1 Saprospira sp.
TTTTTAGCTTCTCGCTAAGTTTAGCCCTTTTCAAAGTCATGGTATTCAATATGGTATTGAACAACATGGGCAATACTTTTCTGGCGAGTTTATAGCTTGGAATTTTGAAATTTCCGGTTATTTCTCGAACATATCTTTGGATGATTCTATCGAGCAACTCTTTGTTATATTGCTCAGTATCCTGATTTTCGATAAATGAACCCTGTATGAGCCTTTTCCTAATGTCGCTCCAAAAGTCCATTTCATCGGGAGGGTCAACCCTCCATGGATTATCTATAATTCTTTCACGCTCGCTGTATAACACTGCTGCAATTCGCTCTGCTAACGCATCGGCTTTTCTCTGCTGCGAAATTCTTTGTACAGTAAAGTCCTGTACCTCTTGCATGAATTGGGCTTTGTCCTGATACATTTTGTAAATAGGCCACTCGGATAGATCCTCAATAACCGATTGAATCGGATAGGTTCGTGGTTTTGGGGACTCTACTGAGCTCAATTCTTTTTCTGAATCGGACATTTGTACTAAAAGATTTTAATCAAAATTTATTAAAGTCAGACAAAAATAAGTCATAATTATGCTAATTTGCAAACATATTAAAAAATAGGCATACAAGACTTGTAAAACAGTTATTTTTATTTGCAAACAAATGCTGTCTTTTCATATGGAATAGCGTTTATCTTGTTTTTTTATTGTGTATTTAAAATATTGAATTTGTAATATTTATGGAAAATTATATTCGCTTTGAATTTCCAGAGCCAGCCGGAGCAACACAAGAACTTTTATTGGCTGAATTGTCATCCTGGCCATTTGAAGGTTTTGAGGAACAGGATAGGTGTTTGGTGGCTTTTATACCCGAATCGGATTGTGATTCGGAACTTAGGTCATTTCTTGTTGAAATCTGTCATCAACACAATTGGTCGAAACTAAAGGAAGAAATTATTGCGCCCCAAAATTGGAATGCCGAATGGGAAAAACAATACGAGGCTGTTATTGTCAATGATTTTTGTGCAGTGCGCGCTAGTTTTCACGAACCAATTAAACAGGTTGAGCATGAAATAGTTATCACGCCAAAAATGTCCTTTGGTACTGGACATCATGCCACTACATATATGATGATGCTCGAAATGAAATCCTGCAATTTTATGGATAAAGTAGTGTTGGATTATGGTTGCGGCACCTCCGTACTTGCCATTTTGGCGGCAAAATTAGGTGCCAAACATGTCGATGCGGTCGATATTGACTATTGGGCTTATGAAAATAGTCTGGAAAATGTAACGATGAATGCAGTCGAAAAACAAATTTCGGTTTTCGAAGGAGACTGGAACGTTGTTCCTGAAAAACAATATGATATTGTACTGGCTAACATAAACAGACATATCATCATGGGCTCTATGAAAGAAATGGTCGATTGCCTTTCAGACAATGGGGAACTGCTTTGTTCAGGCTTTTTAGATACCGATGTCGACATGATTAATAAGGAAGCGGAAGCTTCGGGCATGATATTGGTAAATACATCATCTGTAGAAAAATGGAGATGTCTTCATTTTAGAAAATTGTCCTAATGTTGTCACTGGAGTGGATAGCTTTTAGCGTTTTGGTCGATAATTTAGAGCATTAAACATACTGCTTTCCATACAATTTCGTTGTTATATATAATTTAATTTTCATTTGTATGAATCTAATAACAAGGTTATTTATAATTGGCTTTTTGACTTTTAATGTATTTAGCTTAGGAGCTCAGGGTATTGATACAACTGCTTTCAATGCTACTGACAGAGAAGTTCTTTTTAAAGAGATTGAGGCGGTACTCACTGAATTTAAAAGAGATGACTGTGCATTAACCCTGGAAGAATTAAAAAAATCAATCAAGTTAGCCAAATTCTCAGAACCGCATTATGCCGGATTCCTGAGTTTAACGGATTTTATGGTTAAACTTAAAATGAAGCGATACAATTTTATTCAGCCTTTGCTCGAAATAATGCTTCAATTTGCTGAGGATAAAAATGGTTCTGCTCAAAATTATGACAGATGGCTTCAAATGTCAATGGAGATAATCAAAGATTTGGATTTGCGCAGCACCAAAAAATTTGAGGATTATATAAAATGGTCTACCGAATTTTGGATAAACGGCAATTTATATAAGACCTCAGCCGGTAGCCATACTTGGAAAACGGAGGATAAAAATTTTGAAATAACATATCAAAACAAAGAATTAAAGTTAAAATACTCAAATTCAATACTGAACTGTTTTAATAAAAGTGATTCACTCACTATGTTGAATACAAGTTTTACTTTTTATCCATCAAGGCCCGGTGGTGGCTATTTCGAAGTAGAAAAAGCTACAGTAGAATGGAATCAGGAGGGAGCCAGAGATGCAAAATGTGAAATAGGCGGTTTTAATTTCAATGGACGTGAAACTGCGTACAAGTCCGACAAAGCAGTATTGACTTATCCTTCGCTCTTCAAAATGCCGCTTGATGGTGTCTTTAGCGATAGAATTACCAAAAGAAATGAACTAAAAAAAGTTAAAGATAAAGATAGCGGTGTAGAAACCGATACATGGGTGACGTCAAGAAACCTTACCTATCCACGATTTGCCTCACTTTCAAGATCTGTTAAAATTGAAGGCATTGGCGAGGGGGTTGATTATTATGGTGGTTTTAAGCTGGAAGGCAGTACTATTCGTGGTTATGGCGATGAGTTCGGACGTTCATACATCAACATCAGCAATCGCAGTGGTACTCTCTGTGTCACAGCCATTGCCCCCGAATTTAACATCTTCAGAGGAGAGCGTGTTGTTTCTGCCGATGCAATGGTAAGTCTTTATATTCCAGGAGAATCAGGAAAGGACTCAATATACCATTCCAATATCTACATGGTTTACAACATTAAGAAACGTGAAATTGAACTTACTCGCGGAAAGTCAACATCGGCAAAAGTTCCTTTTTTCAACTCGCTGCAACAGTCCGAAATGAATGTTTCTTACGTCAGGTGGCCTATTGACAGTGTTAATATTATGATAGGAAATAGCGAAGAAGACTTAAATCTACATTCAGATAAGTTTTTCGACGTGGACAAAAACGAAAAATACCTCTCTATCACTACCATAAATCCGCTGATAAAGTTTGCGCTTTATTCAGAAAAACTTGAAAAAACAACCAAAGAGCAGAAAGAAGGTACCTGTGGGGGAGCAGTAAATTCTGATAATTGGCAAGAAGAGCCTGAGAGTATAGAAGAGCTATGCATCAGAGATCCAACTCAGTGCCCAGAATGGTATCTGGAAGAAATGGAGCGAAAAAAAAATAATCCAACCCCAATAGATACTACGGACCTTACTCTCACAGACGTGCCCGCCCCTGATACAGTTTCTCAATTGCCTTTGCCTCCATTCGATCCAAGAAGAATCAGTGTGGAGGAAATTCTTACGCTCTTAGACAAAAGGATGGAGAAACTCACAATTATGAGTTGCAGCGAAATTACTGAGGTGGAAAAAAAGGGAAATCCAGCTTACAAAGTCATAAAGAGCTACAAAGACTGGAAAGATTTTGAAAAAAACTTCCCCAAAAAATATAAGTTTGGCTGTATCGATGCTGGTAATGTGCTTAGTTTTTGTAATGATGTTTTGGGGCCACAGCACAACAAATCCAATGGATGGACCCTCATACAGGATATGATTGGAGATGGCTTTCTCACTTTCGATTATAAAGATTCCGTTGTAGTTTTAAGGGATAAGCTTTTTCACTACAAAAATTCAGTGAATAAGAAAATGTTAGATTATGATTATGACCGTATTAAAATAAAATCTGAACCTCAAAAAGCAGAAAATAGCTCAAATGCAGTTTTGAATATTGCAGACAAATCAATGACTGCCAATGGTGTTTCGAATTTTATACTTTCGGAAGCACGTAAAGTATGGGCAGAACCGCATGCACAAAAATTGAAACTCAAAAAGAATCGCGATATGGACTTCGATGGGGTCATGAATGCGGGGCTCTTGCGATTTACCGGTAAAAACTTTCAGTTTCAATACGATTCCTTTCAGGTTTATCTCGATACCATCGACTATATGAATTTTTTCATTTACGAAAGGGCTCAATATACCAAAGAAGAAAACAAGGAATTCGCCGGATTTTATAAACCCGAAAGAAAAGTCGATGATGCCGGTATTCCTTCTGAACAAAAACAGATTGTAAATAATCCAATTTATAACCTTTCGGGAAAATTGGTGATTGATATTTCCAACAACAAATCTGGAAAACAGGAGCCCAATCCCCAATTGCCTTCATTCGAAAGTATTGATACAGGATATGTCTATTATGAACGTTTGAATAGGATGAATAAATATAAAGACATGATTTACAGTCGTCACGATTTTTACTATAAGGTAAATCCATTTGTGATTAGTGCTGCCGACCGTTACGATCCTAATGTGCTTATTTTTGACGGAAGTTTCCATTCTGCTGGAATTTTACCTGTGGTGAATGAACAGTTGAAGCTGATGTATCATGACCTATCTTTTGGCTTTGAGGCAGAAACACCCGCAGAAGGTTTTCAAATTTATATTAGGGATGATGCAAAAGGAAAGGGTAAATATACTGGCTTGTATGGCGTAAGTAATCAGGGGCTAATTGGACGTGGCCGTCTCGACTTTTTAGCGGCAGAAATAGAATCGGATTATATTGAATTTTTGCCTGAGCAGTTTATTACCGATAGGGTTGACAGTTTAAACATCAAAGAACAGCTTATTGATGGCGTTGAATTTCCCAATGTTTATGGTGACTCTGTTTTTATAGATTGGATTCCTTACAAAGACTCAATGTTTATTGAAACCGATGCAAATAAAAATGCGCCCTTTAGATTTTACGAACAGAGAGAACATAAGCTCACAGGATTGTTGCACCTTACAAAAAAGGGTTTGATAGGTTATGGTGTTTTCGATTGGGATGGGGGTTTGTTGAGATCAAATCCAACGGGTGATTTTATGTTTGGCAAGAAAAACGTAAAATCAACGACATCTATTTTCGAAATCAAAAAACCAGGAGAAAAGGATTTAGCTTTCCGGCAGGAAAATGCAGAAATCTTGGTTGATTTTGAAAGCAACAAAGCCGAGTTCATTGCAGATAAGGGCCAGATGACCGATATGCCTTTCAATAAATACAAAACGGAACTCGATAAATTTATTTGGGATTTAGATAAGAAAATTGTAGACATTCGTTCGAGCAGTGGAAACCCTGGAATGTTTTTGGCACTGGGCGAGGGGCAAGATTCTCTTTCATTTGAAGCGGCGCAGGCTACTTATGATATAAACCTAGGTAGTTTCCGGATAAATGGTGTAGAAAATATTCGGGTAGCCGATGCCTTTATAATTCCCAAAGGTGGGGTAGTAGATGTAGCAGGGGCAGCCGCCATGAAATCTTTCGATGATGCCAGAATTATTGCAGATACTTCAAATCAGAACCATCAGATCATAAAGGCAAACATAGATATTGTGAGTAAGGGAGAATACAAAGCCAGCGGGTACCTTGAATTTAATATTGATGATTTAAAGGAACAGGAAATCCTATTCAAGGAAATTAAAGTCATAGAGGGTATTACCACTGGGAATGGCTCAGTAGGCGGGCAGGACAGTTTTTATCTCGATAAAGGTGCCATGTTCAAGGGTGATATAAAAATGAGCGCACAGTCAAAAAATCTAGATTTTGAAGGCTTTGCCAAATTGACATCACAGGCAATTCCTTATCCGCAGTGGTTTACAATAAAGTCCAGAATCGATAAAAAGGATGTGATGATTGATTATCTGGTCCCTGAAAACACTGAAGGGGAGAAACTATACGTTGGCCTGTTTTTGGGTATGGATTCGCTTTATTTGTACCCACGTGTTTTAGCTCCGAAATTAGCAGCAAATGACCGTCCGGTATTTACGGCTGAGGGAATCATAAAATTTGATGAAAAGAATAAAACTTACTACTTCGGTGACTCAACAAAGGTAAATGACCCTGATTCAGTTGGTAATTTACTCACTGTCTCAGAATTGGATAGCATGGTTAGTATTACGGGGCGTTTCGATTTTGCTAAGGGATTGAATAGTCCCAAAATGCCTCAGTTTACAGTTAATACAGCTGGAGAAATAAGCTTCACTTACCCCCGCGATACTGCACAGACGGCATATCAATTCAATGCAGCAATGCTATTAGACTTCCCGCTTCCCGATGTTTTGACAAATGTAATCTATTCAGATTTTACATCCAGTGAAGAGTCTATGGAAAAAATCATGTACAGCAGCAGCGCTAATAATAGAATGAAGAGTCGCCTCGCTAATATCATCAGAGACGAAAAGATGATGTCTAAGATGTGGGAAAAAACGGAAGAGGAAAATATTACTACACCGCCGGCAGAGCTTAAACACAGCTTTATTTTCCCTCGAATGTCATTGAAATGGAGCGAAAAGACTCAATCATTTGTTTCGAGTGGTAAAATTGCGCTCTCTAACCTCAAAGGAAAACACATAGGTCAGATGCTAAGAGGTACTATTGAAATTTTACCAGACCCTTCCCGAGGAGATGTTTTTACATTTTATTTGAATTCTCCAAATGGTGATTGGTACTTTTTCCAATATACAAATGGCATTTTGTCAA
>JBILRK010000104.1:0-6542 GCA_044372705.1 Saprospira sp.
CAACTTTGCAGAAGCTTCTGTGAAAACAAAATTTGCTCTGATATACTGAAGGGTTTTCAATTCCGTTTCGGTTACACCTCTGCCATCTGAAGCCGATTTGAAAAGGTCTTCTACTTCATCTTTCGACAATTTACCTTCACCTCTGCCAGTAGTGTGTTCCTTAGCAAGATCTAGTAATTCTTTTTCATACTTTTCGCCATCAATTGTTACGTAAGCCATAGTTTTTTTGCATTAAGGGTTGAAAAATAATTTGTTGACATAAAAATATGTAAATAAATTAAAACTTAGGAGCTGGCTTGTGTAAAATTTTAATTAAATCATTGTTGGATAATTACTTTATGCATAGTTGTTTGACTTTTATTTTCCAGTTGTAAAAAATAAAGTCCCCTAGGAAATTCTTTTACCTGTAAATAAAAACTAGCATTATTTATGTCGCTCAACTCCAGCATTTTTTGGCCATTAGAATTGTAAAGACAAATTCTTAATAAATCAGAATCGGATTGAATGTGTAATGCATCCTTGGCCGGATTTGGATAGATATAAGTTTTATCTAAATTCGGGGTAGTAGTTGAGCTGAGATTACAAGATAGTTCATTGATCTTCTTCCAAATGTCATTGTTGTAAGTAATCGTTACATCGGATGAAGCGCCTGGGGCTTCGCCCATTCTTATCATCACCAGATTTTCTGAGGGAACCACATTGATAATTTGTCCGTCTTTACCTAGTGCCGCATACATATCTACAGGCGCATCGGCAAAAAGTTGACCCGGAAAAACATTTTGCAAAGTGGGGACCATAAAACTGCTTTTGCCGTTTAGCCACCATAAGTATCCATAAGAAAGATTTAGATTTTGAGATGTATTGACCATTTGATTAAAATAGGCCGTGTCTGTCATAATCTGTGTGCCATTCCAGTTGCCCTGGTTCAACATAAGCAATCCAAAACGTGCCATCGACCTTGTATTACTGAAATATACATTATTGTACCCCACCTGAAAAAATGCCCCATTCATCCCTATTCGGTTTCTGACCTTGGTATTAAAATAACTGTTCAGACTTTGACCTGTAGCATTAGAAATCACTTCATCGAGCAGGGTATAGGGGCCATTGTGGTAAGCCCAGCGAGTTCCAGCGTTGGCCAGAAATTGCAAACAAGTATCAAGCGTGCAATAATGGTCTGGCACGCCATCATCCAATCCGCTTGTCATAGTGAGCTGATTGCGAATCGTAATTTTTTCTTCCTTGATTTGTGGACAGACCGTCCAAGCAGTTCCCAGATAATTGGAACTTGTATCGTTAATGTTCAAAAAACCTTCCTGCTTTGCAATGCCAACAGTAAAAGCTGTTAAAGTTTTTCCTGCCGAGGCCCAGTACCAAAGACTGTCGCGGGTATGGGTGCCGAAATATTTTTCGAGAACAATTTTTCCGTCTTTTAATACAATAAATGACTTGCTGTTTGTTTGCTCTAGAAAATCATACAAGGAATCAATTTTCGGTTGGCACCAGCCAATACTTGACGGATTGATCGTGTCCCAACTCGTACCGATAAGTGGCGGGAAATACAGACTTTGAGCGGAAGCAAACTTAGTGCTTGCAAAAATTAGAATTAAAAATAGGAGCTTTCTCATAGATGGAAATTAAATATACTTTGCACTTCAAGGGGCAAGATTTTTTATAAAATTTTATTGTCGAGGCTTAGACCGCCAAAACTCAAAAGGTTTAATTCGGTCATAAATTTTAAAACTATAATCTAGGGTCGATTTATCCATTTTTCAACCCCTCCGTGATGAGAGCAGGTGCCCCTTCGGTTTTTGCTGTAACTGTATGTTCCGTCTTTGCAAATTGCTGTAGGGCTGTCAGATTTTCTATGAGCAGCAGATTGAATACTTGTTCTATAATCAATTCCTGAATCACTGCAGGAACCAAGGCTTAAAAAAGCAATAGAGAGCAACATTGCAATTGTTCTTTTCATAGATACATAAAAAAGTTATTTTGGTGATTTCTTTGTTCTATTTCGAAAAACCAAAGATAAGAAAATTTAACAAAGCTTTACAGGTAAATTCCTTTTACAAAAAAAGGTTGCCCTGACAAGAGCAACCTTTATGTTTATACCACTAATTATTTTATTCAATTACTAGTTTGCGGTTTTCTACACCTTTGTCGGTTTTAATTTGAACCATGTAAATACCGCGGGCAAGTTCATTAACAGGCAATGTTAAGATGTTGCTGTTGATGTTTTCGGTCAGTTTTACAAGCTGTCCGTTTACATTGTAAACAGTAACTGTTTCTAGCGACGCATTCTGTACACGTACATTGAATTGGTCTTTGGCAGGGTTCGGGAAAAGTTCTACACTGTAGTTGTCAATAGCCTCAGTTGCAGAAAGCAAGGTTACAGTTACAGTTCCAACCTGCGGATTGGTACCAATCTCGGCATTAGCATTGTTGATGAGGCGGATGTTAGTAATGTCAATATCCATTGTGCGAGTAGTACTGCTGCGGAGAATATCATCTCTGATCGTAAAGTTAAACTTGCCAATCTCGCCAAAACCACTATTGTTCAATCGGTCTCTTCTTGCTACAGCAACTTCGATTTTACCCAATTGGCTAAAGTCATACTGAATGTCGAGGAGATTAGTTCCCAACCAGCTTACTGGATAATCGACACTTACTGATGAAGCTTCTACAATTTCAGGGTCATAATTCAGCGTGAAAGCAACACCATAAACATCGGCAGCAGGTTCGGCAGCAGTACCCAAATTGATTGGCAAACTTAGACGATCACCTTCATTAGCATTAACCGAGTTGATAAAGAAAGGAATATTACCTGTCATCGAGCTATTGCTTCTGTAATAGCTGCTTCCATAATTTTGTTGTATAGCAGTAAGATCATTTTGGTTGATGATTCCATCGCCATTACAATCGATGTGTTTGTAGTTTGGCAACCCTGCTACAGGATTTACAGTTGTCCAGTCGCTTGAAGCTTGACCTGTCCAGCTTATATTAGCATTTGGTCTCAAGATTCCCGATTCGCCATGTGTTAAAGCTATAGGAAGTAAATCCCAGTTGTTCACCGTTGTGTTGTCATCAGCATCGCCTGGCCAAACACAACCTTGAGCAGTTCCTACAATCGCAGTGATGGAGAAAGGAGCGCTGAAAGTATTGGTACTGACGGTGGCAACATAAACTCCTGCGCAAAGATTATTTCTCACAAATACTGCACCCAGAGCCGGAGTTCCACTACCTGTTTGGGAGAATCCATCATTCCATACAAGTGTGTAAGTGTTATTTGGAGTAGCAGTTGGGAAGCTGATGGTAATGCTACCTGTGCAACTGCTATCGCAACCGCTTCCGGTCGTCTGAACGGTATAGTTAATGCTGCCGCTGTTTCCACCGCAAGGTCCATTTGTCCAGGCAGTTACACCAGCGCTGTTTTGAGCGATGCATGAGTTGATGTAGGTAACGCCATTGCAACCGCATACAGGTGAATAAACTGTTGGGCAGTTTGCTACAGGATTGATGAGGCTTGAATCAATGCAGCTATTAGGATTAGGAACATTGTTACAACCAATATAAAAACTATGCTGGTAAGGATTCTGTAATGAATCATACACTGTAATGGTGTAAGTAGTGTTTCCGCACAGGTTTGTGATTAAACTTGAACTGGAAATATTGTTTTGCCATACAATAGTATAAGGTCTTGGTGCAATGCTTCCATTGGCCAAAACGATATCGAGCAGGGCAAAGGCACCATTGCATACCCCATTGCAATTGGCATTGAAAATTGAATCAAGTACGGTGTAGTTACCCTGTCCGCCACCGCAAATATTGGTCGAATCAGTAATCGTAACAATTACGGAACAAGTATCAATAAGGGCATTTACAGTTCCAGGAACATTGCCACTGGAAACAACCAGGTAGTATTGATGCGTTCCGATATCATTGCACCCAAAAGTGTAGGCCGACTGATAGCTGCCATTACCGTCCATAATCCACATAGAACTAGCATTGGTGCTGCCGTTGTTCAACATTTGAGGGCTAAGCATGACATAGCCATTCATTGAAGCAAGGTCTAAATTGAGCGCATTTACACAATTAGCTTGTGGTTGTGTTGTATTAAAGCCACAGAAATTATTCGAATCGTAGATGTAAAGGCTCGAAGTACAAGTACTAATTTGAGTGGTTCCATTACTGTCAATTCTGATTACAACTAAAGTAACCGTATCTGTGCCCAAATTTGAACAATTGAACGTAATAGAATTCACATAGTTATTGCCGTCAATCAGGTAAACCTGACCACCCGTACTGCCGCCGTCGATTTGAGAAGCATCAACAGTTACAGTACCATTTAGACCTAGTGGGAAACTAAGAGGTGTTTGACAAACTGCATTGGGGCTTACAGGATTTCCACAGTTGTTATTCGGGTCGCTAATATTGATTACTGTAAGGCAATTGCTGCTGTTGCCATTATTATCTGTTGCTGTGAAAACAGCCGTAAATGGACCAAGGTTATTGCATGAGAAGGTGATAGCGCTGGTACCGTTGATCTGATAGTTTTGAATTCCACAGGGGTCAGTGGCAGTAGCTACAGATTGACCAGTAACTACTACAACGCCATTTTGACCTATAGAAAATGTGGGATTATTCTGGCAAACGATTGTAGGAGAAGTTGTGTCAATAACAGTTACAGTCGCAGTACATGTATCCTGTTGGCCTTGTGAATTGGAAACGTATAGGATTAAGTTATTTGTGCCTATATTGTTGCAACCAAAAAAGGCTGTTGTTTGAAATGAACCAGCATTGTAAATCAGGAAGCTGCTAGCGTTGAGCGAGCCATTGTTGAGTTGTGGGGCAGTTACAAATGCGCTTCCTGTATTTCCTACATATGTATTGATGTTGGCACAAATTGCCACAGGTGCCGTTCCTCCGCTGCAATTATTATTATTGTCTACAATATTTACAATAGTTGTACAGGAACTGCTATTTCCATTATTATCAATCGCCGTATAAGTAGCAGTATTTTGTCCAAGGTTGTTGCAGGAATAGGTGTGTACATTCGAGCCATTAATAAGTAAACTTTGTATTCCACAAATGTCATTTGATGTTCCAATTTGATTGGCACTTACAATTGCAGCTCCATTTGTACCAATTAAGGCTGTTATAGTACCCGCACAAATTACCGTAGGTCTCAAGGTGTCAGACACTGTTACAACAGCAGTACAGGTGTCTTGTTGGCCCTGACTATCGGTAACATATAGAATTAGATTGTTGCTACCAACATTATTACAGTTAAATGTAACGCTGCTTTGTAAAGCACCACCAAACATAATAGAATAGCTGCTGCCATTTAAAGACCCATTGTTGAGTTGGGTAGCACTCACGCTGACAACACCATTGGGGTTTAGGTTCAGGTTTAGATTTCGGCAGTTGGCAACCGGCTGCGCATAGCCTTTCAGCCCTACCAGAAGAAACAGTAACAATACTGCGAATCTGAGATTTAAAATTAGTTTTTTCATAGTTTGTAAATTTATATTGTCTTGAAAAATGTGCTTGACCTTATTTCACATTACAAAAGTGAGACAAAAATAAGGAGCCAACAAATTCAATATTTTGATGTTTTTATTTAATTTTGTGAGGTATATTTTTTTATTATATTGATATTCAATTAATTGATAGTATTTATTTGTATTATATTTTATTTAAAGAAGGAAAATGATCGATAATAAACTTTTAAAATTATTAAAAACGCTGGAGCAAAAAGAGTTGATACGCTTCGAGGATTTTGTAAAATCGCCTTATTTTAATTCGCACAAACAGGTAATTTCCCTTTTTGAGTACTTGAAAAAATTTGCTCCAGAATTTGATAACTCAAAAAAGCTTGAAAAAAGCCATGTCTATACACAGCTATATAAATCAAAGGCTTATGATGATAATTTTTTTGCAAGTATCATCTCAAAGTTATTAAAATTATTGGAAGATTTCCTTGCCTATGAAGCATTTAATGAAAAAATAGGTAAAAAAGAACTGTTAGCTTTACGATGTATTCGCAAAAGAAAACTTGAAAAACATTTTAAATCCTACGAAAAGATAATCGAAAAGCAGATTTCAGAAACTATTCAACAAAGTTCCGATGCAAATCACTTGTCAATGTTATTTGCTGAGGAGCAGGACAGATGGTTTATTGAACAGGGCGGAAGAGTGTTTCATTTTGCGCTTCAGAAACAATCGGATGAACTTGATAGCTATTATTTAGTAGAAAAACTAAAGATTGCCTGCGATATGTTGAACAGAAATAGGGTAAGTAATGCGACATATGAATGCAAATGGATTGATAAAATTTATGAAATTGCTTCAGCTGAATCATTATTAAAAGATAGTGTACTGTTGCTTGCCTATCATCAAACTTATGCTATGTTGTTAGAATATTCTGAGGAAAAATATCATGACCTTAAAAGACTACTAGAAAATAATCTTCAGATAATTTCAATTGATGATCTAAAAAACCTGTATGGTTACGCTTTGAATTTCTGTATCGGATTGGTGAA
>JBILRK010000105.1:0-6519 GCA_044372705.1 Saprospira sp.
TACCAAGGTATCGGAAATCTCCTCGCTGAGAGGACTCATTTTTTTGATTCTGATTTCTGTTTTTCCTTTGTGTTGAATTCCATAAACAATTGAAAAGCTAGACCTGTCATTTATGATTCTAAAAAAGTAAAATTGACCTTTTGGAAAATCTATCTCCGTTTTTTTACTGCTTTTAAAATCTGGATTTATCGCTTCAATATAATTTTTGGTATAGGATGACCTGTAAACCAATAGCAGACTGTCGAATTGTCCAATAAAGCTAAACTTATCCCTATCCATTTCAACGAAACCCAAATATTTCATTTCCTGCGCATTCAGGCAGAGCATCTGAACAAGAAATAAAATTGTAAAAGATATTTTGGGGAGCATTGCTTTCTATTGAAAATAATCGTAAAATAGCTTAGTTTTGCATTTCGAAAACAACACCAAGCAAATAACAAACAGTTAAAAATAGTAAACAGATTTCAGTTATGAAACAATTTTGGTCAACTTCAATATTTATTCTGACAGTTTTAACGCTAATTAACTGTAATAATAGCAGCAACAAAGAAAAATTAAAATATTATAATATTCCAGAGCTGGATAATCTGACAGAAAAGATAGAAAAGGATCCAAAAAATGCTGCGCTTTATGCTGCCCGTTCACTTGTATTTTCTGAAAAAGAAATGTTACAGGAAGCTGAGTTGGATGCGGAAAAGGCATTTCAACTCGACTCTACAAAAATAGACTATTATCGCTTATTGGCAGATGCTTATTTCGAAAATATGCATTCTTACGCAGCTGTAAAAACCATTCAAAAAGCCATTGGAAGATTCCCTCAGGAAAAAGCACTCTACCTTAATTTGGCAGAAATGCAAATGATTCTGGAACAGTACAAAGACTGCGCATACACTTTAGATATGCTCTTCAAAATTTCACCTGATAACCCCGATGGAATATATATCAGAGCCATGGTTAAAAAACTGAATGCCGATACAACCGAGGCCTTAAAAGATTTTGAAAAGGTAGTCGCTTTAGATGCCGATCACGTAGGCGCTTATATGGAATTGGCCTTACTGAAAAACAAAGTTGGTGACCCTATTACGCTTAGTTATCTCGACAATGTATTGAGAATTGACTCCATGCACGAAGGTGCCTTGCTTACAAAGGCTCAATATTATCATTTCCGTTCAGAGTACGACAAAGCATTGACCGAGTATGAAAATGCTATTTTAAAAATCAATCAGAGCTCAGACATTAACTATAACCTGGCTCTAATGTATTTGGAAATGGGCGATGCCGAGAAGGGTAACAAGGACAAAAAGTCGAAATATTTCGAGTCTGCGCTTAGACATTTTGATAATAGCACAAAATTCGACCCACAATTTGCCGATGCCTATTATTATAAGGCTATTGCAGCACTTAGGCTTGACAGAAAAGATCTTGCAAAACGAGATTTGGAAAATGCGATGAGACTCAATACTTTCCTGCAAACCATTTCACCTGAAAAGGTAGAACAGGAATTGGCAAAAATTAACTTGAATTAGCAAAATCAGCTATTTGAATCTTTTTTATCATCGATAAACTTTTTATCGATTACATTTTTATTCAAAAAAGTATTGAGCCTTTCTATAGGAAGGCTGGTTTTTATTTCTCCAAATTCATTAATTTTTATGCTAAATCCTTTGAGATCCTGGTGAATCTCCAGATTTGCGTTTTTCTTCTTTCTCCCCATTTTCCTGTTGTTATCAATTTAAATTCAAATCAAATATAAAACTAAAAACATATAAATTTTGATAAAGGTTTCAAAAGAGTAAACACAAAACAGGCCGAACAATAGAGTGCCCGGCCGTTTGTTATATTATGACAACTGTTTGAAACAGTTTAATCGTTCTGTTCTTGAATTTTAATTGACTCGCGATGAACGGCTTTGAGGATAGTAGCCCTGCGGATCACTGAAGGTTTTTCGAAGTTTTTGCGGCGACGAACCTCTTTCAAAAGTTGTGTATCTTTAACTTTCTTTTTGTAGCGGCTGAGTGCGCGGTCGATAGTTTCGTTATCTTTTACGTTGATAAGCAGCATAAAATAAAATAAAAATTTAGGATTATGATAATGAATTTAAGCGTGTGTGAATAATTTTCTCATTTTGAGGCTGTAAAAATAAAATCAATTTTTTAAATCTCAAAGTTATTTATCTGAAAATTAAAGCTTAAAAATCCCATTAAAATAAAATTACCAAGCTCGTAAAATTTTAAGCTTTTTTGACCTGCATTTATCCTATTTTTACCTTGTTTATTATCTTTGCCAAAACTGCTAAATCCTAGGCTCAAAAAATTGTTATTTGAATATATTTGTCATATGAAAAAACTTAAAATTTATAATTCATTCAGTCGTGAACTTAGCGACTTTTCCAGCATAGACCCCAAAAATGAATATGTTGGCATGTATGTCTGTGGACCAACCGTTTACAACGAAGTTCACCTTGGCAATTGCCGCACTTTTGTCAGTTTTGACATCGTTTACCGTTACCTGCTTCACAAGGGTTACAAGGTTCGATATGTTAGAAACATAACCGATGTTGGACATTTGGAAGGTGATGCAGACTCAGGTGCTGAGAGTAAAATAGATCAGCGTGCCCGTCTCGAGCGTTTGGAACCAATGGAAATTGTGCAAAAATATAGCAATCTTTTTCACCATGTCATGCAACAGCTCAATACCCTGCCGCCAAGTATCGAACCTACCGCTACGGGGCATATTGTAGAGCAGATTGAAATGGTAAAACAAATTATTGCCAATGGTTATGGCTACGAGAAAAATGGTTCGGTTTATTTCAACACCAGAAAACTGATTGAAGAAAATAAAGGATATGGTACACTTTCCGGCAAACTGGTAGATGACCTGCTGAACGAAAGTCGCGACAACTTAAAAAATCAGGACGAAAAGGAGCACCCTTCCGATTTTGCTATCTGGGTAAAGGCCTCTCCCACTCATATTATGCGCTGGCCATCGCCTTGGGGTGAAGGTTTTCCGGGTTGGCATCTCGAATGTTCAGCCATGAGCACTAAGTATTTGGGGCAGACCTTCGATATTCACGGTGGTGGTATGGACCTTCAGTTTCCGCACCACGAAAATGAAATTGCGCAAAATCTGGGCGCCTGCGGTTGCCAGCCTGTGCGCTACTGGATGCATGGCAATATGCTGGTGCTGAATGGTAAAAAAATGTCGAAAAGCGATGGCAACTACATTATGCCCCGCGAGCTTTTTACTGGTAGCAGCCCACTCATGACAAAAGCATACAGCCCAATGACCCTGCGTTTCTTTATGCTGCAGGCACATTATCGTTCTACGCTCAATATTACCGAGGAGGCGATGCAGGGCGCAGAAAAAGGCCTGCAAAGACTAATGGAAGCTAATGCTATTCTTAAGGAACTGCAATATAGCGGCGAAGCGAATATTTCTGATCTCGATGCAAAAATCAATCACATTATTGATGCGGCTTTCGATGAGATGGACAATGATTTTAACACGCCGAATGCGCTCGCTGAGCTTTTTGGGCTGGTTTCTGAGATTCAGAAATTCCACAATAAACAACAATCACTCAACCTGATTAGCGAAGCAACACTAAATAGACTTAAAGATAGTTTCAAGGCATTGATCTTCGATGTTTTTGGTTTGATGGACGAAACTGCTGCAAATGACAGCTCAGCTGAAATGCTCGATGGTCTGATGCAAATGATTATCGAATTCAGAAAAGAGGCTCGCGAACAGAAAAATTGGGCAAAAAGTGACCTCATCCGCGATGAACTGCTCAAATTGGGCGTACAGATAAAAGATGGCAAAGAAGGGGCAAGCTGGTCTAAGCTTTAGTGAGATTTGAGATATCAGATTTAAAAAAAGAGGATTATCGCCTCTTTCTTTAAATGATTCATAACTTGTTTTAACTGATAACATTATAAAATTTAGATTTTTTAACTTTTGAAAGGATAACTTTATTTTTTTTATTATATCATTAACCTTTGATTAACGGAATTAAACATTCGGGCAGTTTAGATTTGCATTAAAACAAAGAAATTGAAATTCTTTTTTAACTTTGTTGCCATTCATTTCCAAACTCTGATACGCTAAATTGTATGAAGATTAGATTATTATTACCATTATTGCTTCTCAGCATTTTCTTCAATTCCCTTCAGGCGCAAAATCCTGTAAGCTGGTCATTTTCAGCTAAACATGTTCAGGGAGATGAATACGACCTCATGTTCACTGCCAATATTAAAACTGGCTGGCATGTTTATTCCATGTATTTGGAAAGCCAAGACGGCCCTGTTGCTACTGCTGTAACCGTGGAAACGAATCATAAATTAGTTGGTAAAGCAACCGAATCTGTATCAAAAACTGAAAATAAAAAAACAGGTCACGATGCAACCTTCGACATGGTCCTCACCAAATACAAACATGATTTTACCATTACTCAACGTGTCAAATGTCCTAATTTGAAGATGCAGGTAAAAGGTTATCTAACCTTTATGACCTGCGATAATACGCAATGCTTACCACCGACAGATGTTGATTTTGCATTCGATTTAAGTGAAATTAAACTGAATTCAACAGGTAGTTCTGACGAAAAAAAAAATGATGGAAAAACCGAAGACGAGCCAAAATCAACCGATAAACCAGAGCCGGTAAAATGGGATTATCGTGCCGAAAAAATTGGTGACAATCAATTTAAACTCATCTTTACTGCAACAATTGAGGAAGGATGGCTTGTTAACAGCAAGGACATTAAAGTAAAAGGTCCAGTTGCAACGACCATAAAACTCGACTCAAATTCAAATTTTGAACTGCTTGGCCCCGCTGTTGAAAGCAGTTCAGAAGCCTCAAACCGCGTTGAGGGTTTTGATAAGACATTCAAAACAAAGCTTGTCAAATATAAAAAGGATTACACCCTCACTCAAGTCGTCAAGGTCAAAGACAGCACTGTTATAGTAAAAGGTTCCATACAGTTCATGGCCTCAGACAAAGATAAATCTCTGGATGCTGTGAGTGTTGATTTCAGCTTTTTTGATAAAGCAGCTGAGCCTAAACTAAAAGTAGCTGAAGGACTGAAACGTAAAAAACTGATTGAGAGCTTAAAACTAGCCGGCAATTGTTCTACAGAAACCAAGACCAATAGTTCAGACTTGAGTTTACTGATGATTTTTGTTTTTGGATTTTTAGGTGGGCTTTTCGCATTGTTGACTCCCTGTGTTTTTCCAATGGTTCCCCTCACAGTTGCGTTTTTCACCAAACGTAGTCGAAGTCGTGCAGAGGGAATTAAAAATGCAACGATCTATTCGCTTTCTATTATCCTCATTTATGTGCTTTTGGGCATGTCTATCACCATCATTTTTGGAGAAAATGCCCTCAATTGGCTTTCCACACACTGGATTCCAAACACACTTTTCTTTGTACTTTTTGTAGCCTTTGCCATTTCCTTCTTTGGTTATTATGATATTAAATTGCCTTCTTCCTGGTCTAATAACACCGACCGTGCAGCAGACAAAGGCGGTATCTTGGGTATTTTCTTCATGGCTTTTACGCTATCATTGGTTTCTTTCTCCTGTACCGGGCCAATTATTGGAACGCTCTTGGTGCAAGCTGCAGAGGGAGGTCGTATCGCTCCTGCAATAGGTATGCTAGGTTTTGCTTCTGCCCTCGCCCTTCCATTCGGGCTATTTTCGGCCTTTCCGGGTTGGTTAAATTCTTTGCCAAAATCGGGCGGTTGGATGAACACGGTAAAAGTAGTGCTTGGTTTTATTGAATTGGCCTTGGCTTTTAAATTTTTGTCAAAAGCAGACCTCACTATGCACTGGGGAATTTTGAAGTACGAAACCTATATGGCCCTTACCGTTCTATGTGCAATTGGCATGGGACTTTATCTGATTGGGCTTATTCGTTTTCCACACGATGACAAAGGAGAAAAAATCGGCTTTGCCCGTAGAATTTTAGGAATACTTTCACTGGTACTCGCTGTATATTTGGCAAGTGGTTTTATGTACAATCCAAAATCAAAATCTTATGCTACGCCACTTCTCATGAGTGGAATTGCACCTCCTGCTACTTACTCTTATCTTTACCCTCGTGATTGTCCTGCCGGAATTATAGATTGTCACAAAGATTATGAGGAAGGATTGGCTGTAGCCCGTGCAGCCGGTAAACCAATCTTGATCGACTTCACCGGACATGGCTGTGAAAATTGCCGAAAAATGGAAGACAATGTCTGGATTGATGAAACGATTAACAAGTACCTCAACAATGATTTTGTGATCATCTCTCTTTATGCAGATGACAGAAAACCATTAAAGCAGGTCGAAGTGTCACCAGATGGAAAAAAACTACGTACGGTTGGCAGCAAATGGGCAGAATTCCAAAAAATAAATTTTAGAAAGCAGTCTCAACCATTATATGTTTTACTTGCGCCGGACGAAACAGTTTTGAACATCCCGGTTGGTTATACACCAGATATTAAAAGCTATCAGAAATTTCTCGAGTGCGGCCTCGAAA
>JBILRK010000106.1:0-6485 GCA_044372705.1 Saprospira sp.
TGTCAAATTTATTCAAGGCAATGAGGTCGGCAAAATCGAGCATATCAATTTTTTCCAACTGTGTAGCTGCTCCGTATTCGGGAGTCATTACATAGAGTGAAACATCTGAAAGGTCGGTAATTGCAGTGTCGGACTGACCAATGCCCGAAGTTTCGAGAATGATAAAATCATATCCTGCAGCTTTGAGGATGCTCACTGCATCGCCAATGTATTTTGAAACGGAAAGATTTGACTGACGAGTAGCCAACGAGCGCATGTACACACGACCATTGTTGATGGCATTCATGCGGATACGGTCACCAAGCAGGGCGCCGCCAGTTTTGCGTTTCGAAGGGTCAACCGAAACTACGGCGATACTTTTATCATTAAAATCGATGATAAAACGGCGTACCAATTCATCTACGAGAGATGATTTTCCGGCTCCACCAGTTCCTGTAATTCCCAAAACAGGCGCTTTTGAAGCTGCGGCCATTTTCTCCAGTTCAGTAAGCCAGGCATCCGATGCTTCGGGCTCGTTCTCAACGGCTGAGATGAGTCTCGCAATAGCGTATTTATCTTTGTTTTTAAATTTTTCAAGTTCCGGGCCAATATTTTGTCCGGTGGGATAATCGCATTTCCCCAAAAGATCGTTGATCATACCCTGCAGTCCCATGGCGCGACCGTCATCGGGAGAATAAATGCGGCAGATACCATAGTCATGAAGTTCTTCAATCTCTGTAGGTAAGATAGTTCCACCACCACCGCCGAAGATTTTGATATGTCCGGCACCACGCTCTTTGAGCAGGTCGAACATATATTTGAAAAACTCATTGTGTCCGCCCTGGTAAGAGGTGATGGCAATGCCCTGCACATCTTCCTGAATGGCAGTTTCGACTATTTCCTGTGCCGAGCGGTTGTGCCCCAGGTGAATAATTTCGGCACCCGAGCGCTGCATAATCCGGCGCATGATGTTAATAGCAGCATCGTGCCCGTCGAAGAGTGCAGCAGCTGTTACGATTCTTATTTTATTTTTGGCTGTGTAAGCTTGTGTTTCCATAAGTTATTTAGTATCAAGTAACAGGTATCAAGTAGCAAGACTTTAGAAAATAGTTAGAATGAGCAACCTAAGACCTTGTGTTAATTCGGGGTAAAAATAGTTAAAAACTATAATTTTTAGTAACAATGTCAGGTCATCTTAGTTGGATTACATGATTTAAATTTTGGATTTGCCTAAAATGTTTTAATATGTGGGTGAATTATCTGAACTTTGCATCAGATTTAAAAAAAATTATTTAAGCCCTCGCAGCACAAAGACTTTTCCATGTCAAAAACATTTGAATTAAAACCCGAAAATTCTGACATAAAAGTGAAGATTGGCGACAAATTGGGCTATAGTTTCAGCGAACAAATGTCGGTAGGATATTGGGCCGAATTTGAAATTGAAGATGAAAATGTTGTAAGGCACAGCGGTACCGATACGGCTTACAACAGTCCCGAAAGAATGAATGAACCGGAAATTTCCGGTGCAGATGCCGCAAGAACTACTTTCTTTTTCGAAGCAATTTCAAGCGGTACAAGCTTGCTCATTGTGCGCAACATTTTCCGTGGAGAAATTGAAAATGAATATACATTCAGAATAACTGTTTCCTAAAAATATAATTATGAAAAACTCATACACTGGCCGAGAGCAATATTACGGCGATTATCTGGCACTCGATAAAATTCTGAATGCCCAATTTCCCGAATCGGATGCACAGGATGTAGATGCACACGATGAGATGCTTTTTATCATTATTCATCAGGCTTATGAACTATGGTTCAAACAGATAGGTCATGATATGGGCTCCATCATCGAAATTTTCAAGAATGATCAAATTGACGATAATTCCAAGTCGATGCAGGTTGTAACTCACCGTTTGGAACGCATTGTTGAAATCTGGAAACTCTGTGTGGCACAGGTAAAGGTGCTCGATACAATGACACCTATGGATTTTCTCGATTTCCGCGATCTACTTACACCCGCCTCAGGTTTTCAGAGTTTTCAGTTCAGAATATTGGAGACAAAGCTTGGCCTAAAAATGGAACATCGCCACGAGCAGAAATATTATCAGAAACAGCTTAGCGAGGAACATATTAAAGGTATAGATGAAGCCGAAAAAGAGCCTTCTTTCTTTGAACTGCTCGATGCATGGCTTTGTAGAATGCCATTTTGGGACGAAGCCAAATACTGGGCTGATTTTCAGGTGCCCGAGAATGCGAATAAAGATATGCACCCATTTTGGGCTGCCTATCGCGAGTACTACAATTCGGGGCTTAGAGGTCGCGAAATTGAAGAAATCAGCATGAAAGGTTTCGATGAGGTATTTTTTCAGGAAACTGATAGAAGTATGAGATTGAGTCCTGCCGCAACTCGCGCAGCCTTGTTTATCAACCTATACCGCGAGTTTCCATTACTGCAACAACCTTATCGTTTGTTGAGCCTGATTTTGGAAATTGACGAACTGATGGCCACTTTCCGATACAAACATATCATTATGGTGCGCCGAATGATTGGAATGCGCTCTGGAACGGGCGGTTCATCGGGTGCGGGATACTTGCAAGGTGCCATGGAAAAACATCAGATTTTTGCGGATCTTGCGGGATTGGCCACTTATTTTATGCCAAGGCATAAATTGCCGAAATTAGGAGAAAGTCTTGCAAAAAGTCTTTCATTCCAACTTTAGAATGTATAAAATTATAATAAGTAAGCCCGGCCAAGTGTCGGGTTTTATTTTTTATAAAACTCTATATAATCTATTTCGAGGCTGAAAGGTCCTTCTTTTTTGTCATTAGTGATGATGCCAATCTGACAAATATTTTTTTGGATGTTTTTATTGATGCTATTTCCTGTTTTGCGTCCAATAACTTCTTCGTGAAAATCAGCAATATCGAAACTTACAGTTTTCCAGTCGCTTGAACTTTCTGATTGGAACTCATATTTATAATTTGGTTCCCACCAGTTTCTGCTATTATCGAGCGTTAATGCAAATTTTTGATTTTGAGATTTGAAGCGGATGCGCACAGCATCGTAGCCTGAAAGGTCGAACTTACTAAAACCAGAGCGAAATGAGGCAAACCCACCATTGTTGTCAAATGAAATATTACCGCTAAAAAGAATTGAACTTTCTTTTTGTGCGAGCTTTGAGGTACTCACACCGCCCATTACATTGTCGGTAATTGTGAACCAAGATTTGATGTTGCCTTTTTCGTTGCCGAAATCGAAACGTAGATTTTCATTTGTACTAAACAGCATCAGCAACGTAATTATAATTGTACTCATAGTTTGTATTATATTCCCCTATAACAACTTGTTAATTAGAAATGTTTCACTTTCTAAACGCTTAGTAATAACCAAGCATATGCTCATCATAAAAAAACCCTTTTATTAGTTTACAAAAGCTTAAATCATTGAACAATAAAGTTAATTTTAGACCCTACCAAAAAATTCAATTATTTTAAATAACTTTGCAAATCTCAAATAGTGTACTTTATCTTTTGTACTTTATTTGTAATCGCCTATTTTTTAATATCAAACAAAACCAATCTTTTATGAAAAAAATTCACTTGTTCCTTGCATTTTGCACGGCATTACTATTGAGCTGTTCAGGCGGAGGAAGCGCTTCATCTACAGAAGTAAATAACATCTGCTCTTGTATTAAAAAATCTGAGTACTTCGAAATCATCAAAGAAGTTGATTTTGATAAATTATCAGATGAAAAGAATGGAAGTGAGTACCAGATGAAAATCGCCAATAAATTCCTCAAAATCGATTACGATTCAAAAGAAAATCTTGAGATGGTTAAGTGTTTGGCCAAAAATGTTAAAACTATTTTGACTAAATACAGCGATCTGAAAGACAACAAACAAAAAAGTCAGTATATCAGAAACACAATGACTGCTTTGTTGAATAACGAATGCGTTGCAACAATTTTCGACAAATTGCCTTTTGACAAAATTGAAGAGCAAATTGAGAAAAACGAAGGCGATTTAAGCATCAAAGACATGATCAAGCTTTTAGGCAAAATTGAAAATGCCAAAGATTTTGATGTAATTCAGGAAGTGGCAATGGAAATATTCATGTCAAGCATGTCAAGTCCCAAAGAGGAGGAATTCAACTTTGAAGAAATGCCAATGGAAGAGGTTCCTGCAGAAGAAGAAGTGTTAGAAGAAGAGTAATATTGCTTTAGCATTTATACTTAAAGAGGCTGCCCGGTTTGGGCAGCCTCTTTTTTTGATATCCATTAAATTTATACTAATTATGTAACAATCAATGTCTGCAGCTACAGCCACTACCCTGAAAATTAACAGAACCGCCATACCAAGGGAAGGCTGCTTTTTTATCTAGTAGTTCCCAGTAGAACTTGCCGCGCTTACGCTCGCGGTTGCCAATTTCATTCATGGTTTCTGTATCGAAAAGACGGCCATTAACCATAGTGTATTTCACTGAATTGGTATTGTAAATATCTTTAAGCGGATCTTTGTCCAAAATTATCAGGTCAGCCAATTTACCTACTTTTAAGGAACCAATTTCATCCTCTAGTCCTATGTAGGAAGCACCATTGATGGTAGCAGCCTGTAAGGCTTGTAGATTGCTCATGCCGCCCTGTTGCAACATCCACAATTCCCAATGTGCACCAAGTCCCTGCAGCTGACCGTGAGCCCCAAGATTTACTTTTACGCCTGCATCGGTAAGTTTTTTACAAGATTGCGAAACAAGGATATGACCATTTTTATACTCCTCATCGGGTGCCATGGTACGGTGGCGTGCGCGGGTATTGATCATTCCGTGCGGATAAAAGTTCAAGAGTTTCTTCTCTTCCCAGACATTGTTTTTCTGATAAAAATAATTTTCACCGTTCAATCCGCCATAATTTACAATGAGCGTAGGTGTGTAACCAGTTTTGCTATTGCTCCACATCGTAACAACATCTTTATAAACTGGTGCGATAGGAATATTATGCTCAATGCCTGTATGTCCGTCAATAATTTGTGTAAAATTATGGAATGAAGTTGAACCGCCCTCCGGTACCACAAGCATATTCAGTTCGCGTGCTGCTTGTATGACCTGCTGACGCTGTTCGCGACGTGGTTGATTATAACTTTTTACAGAATGCGCGCCAAAAGCCTTGGTACGGCGTAGCGCAGAACGGGCCTCGTCCAAACTATTGATAACCGCTTTGAAATCGCCATCGGCGCCATAAAGAATAATTCCGGTTGAATAGACACGTGGCCCAACTATTTCGCCAGATTTGACCAGTTCCGAAAGGCTGAAAACCGTCTCACTCAAGGCAGAAGGATCGTGTACTGTGGTGACGCCATAAGCCATATTGGCATAAAATTGCCAGTGTTTCTGCGGCATTTGACCTGCGCGGAAGGCGCCCACATGCGCATGTACATCTACAAGTCCAGGCATGATGGTTTTGCCTTTAAGGTCATAGACCTTGGCATCGGCAGGAATTTTGACCTTGGCTGAAGTGCCAATAGCCTCTATTCTGTTGCCATTCACCACAATCACACCATTTTCAATCACTTCGCTTCCCTCCATGGTAATGATTTTTGCTCCTTTGAGGGCAATGCGGCCAGTGGCAGCATCGGCTTTGTATTCCAGGCCAATCTTTGTTCCTACTGTATCGAGCGGTGGAATAGAATCGGGTGCACCTTCCATAAAGGCGAAGCGGTCTTTGAGATTTACCGAGAAATATTCATCGCCAAGGGTCCAGTGAACCGCTTTGCTATCGCCCGACCAATGCAGATTGAGGCCGGCATCTCGGGTGATTTTGGTTACAGGAACTGCACTTGTACCTCCGTCCAAATCGAGGGTTTTGCCTATAGCCGGCATAGCAGCCACATAGGCCTGATGCAGATTTACAAATGCAAGCCACTGATTATCGGGGCTGACCGAAAAGCCATTTCCGTACTTTGATTTTGCATGTACTTTTTTATCATTGCCGTTCAAATCGACACTGATAAGTTCCTTGGTCAGCGCGCCAAAGAAATAACCTCCAGATTGATAAAAAATTCTATTGCCATCGGCACTGAAAACAGGTGCAGAGCCTTCGTCGATGATCAAAGTTTCTTTGCCGCCATTTGCCGGAATCCAATAAATACCAGGGTCTTCGCAGTAAGCAAATCCCTGATCTCCATTGCCGGGAGCACGCTGAAAAACAATTTTACTGCCATCAGGCGAAAATGTAGGCGTGTGGAAAATTCCTTTTTCTGTACTTAATTTCTGATTGCCGCTTCCGTCAAGATTTATCTTATAGATTGCACCTGTGTTTTCGTCATTCCAGGTCGTATAAACAATGCTTTTTCCATCAGTTGAGAAGGAAGGCTCATATTCAAAATCCTTAGCCGATGTAAGGCGGACAGGTTTGCCATTTGGCATTTCTTTTTTCCAGAGGTATCCAATGGCATGAAAAACCAAAGTCTTTCCATCGGGTGATGTAATTGCCTGACGAATGACCTTT
>JBILRK010000107.1:0-6455 GCA_044372705.1 Saprospira sp.
AGATAACTTTGTAAATTCCAGCTTTGTTTTCCCTGAATTGAATTTCGATAAAAGGAACCTTCAGTTTTTTCAAATCAACCGATGACCAATATTCATTCGATGCCAGATTCACAATCACTTTACTACCGGACTCCTTCACCGCTTCATTGAGGGTTTTACTAATTTTGTCACCCCAAAATTTATAAAGGTTGCTGCCTTTTGGATTTTCGAGTGCCCTGCCCATTTCAAGTCGGTAAGGCTGCATCAGATCTAATGGTTTCAGCACGCCGTACAAACCCGATAAAATGCGGAGATGCTGTTGTGTAAAATCAAAATCCGCTTCAGAAAAGTCTGTGGCATTCAATCCGTCATAAACATCGCCATCGAAAGCCAAAACTGCCTGTTTGGCATTTTCGGGTGTAAATGGCAAGCTGAAATTTTTGAAACGTTCAGCATTTTCTACTGCCAATTTCTCGCTGATGTCCATCAATTTCATCAGCTCAACAGGCTTTTTCTTTTTGAGAATTTTTATGAGTTTCTGGCTTTCGCTCAATAATTCGGGATTACTGTGCAACTTATAGGGATGCTCATCAAAATTGAGGGTTTTTGCAGGAGAAATGATTAACAGCATGGCGAACAGTTTTGGAATTTTATTTCATAACACTGAACTTAAGTCATTGTTGATGCAAAGATGCAAACTGCATTCAAAATTATGCGCATTATTCCATAAAAAAAGCCCGAAGCTGGCTTCGGACTTAAAGTAATTTTACGGTTTCTTAAAGACTAAAAGTGGCACGCTGCTATGCAGTGCGACTTGTTTAGTGGTCGAACTATGAAATATTTTCTCAAAAAATGTTCGGTGCGGACGATACATTATCAACATATCTATGCCATTTTCATGAATGTAGGTATCGAGCCCATGTTCAACCGTATCACTTTTTATCTCTGTTAAATTTGTATCAATGCCTTTTTCTGTAATCAGTGCACTAAATCTATTTTTTTCACTGCTATTGTTATCGCCAAATATATCTACAGTCACACAATATAAAAGGGCACTGAACAGCTTAGCAATTTCGGCGGCCTCTTTTAAACTATCCGCATTATCAGATTTCAGGTCAGTGGCATAAGCAATTTCTTTAATATCGTCATCTTTACAATTTTCCGGAATGGCCAGAACCGGACAGGCTGCATCGCGAATTACAGCAGTGCTGACAGAGCCCAAAATCATTTCTGCAATATTGTGCTCCCCTTTTGTGCCCATTATTATTAAATCTATTTCTTCCTTTTTGTTCTTTGAATAATCGATCAACAAATCTGATGCAAAACCCATTTCAACAACAGTTTCAATTTTAAGGGTATTATTGGCTTTTTTTAGAAATGATTCCATTTTATATAAGGCCTCTTCTTTTCTGGCCTCGAGCAGTTGAAATGCCATTGTTTCAGGAACTGGAACTCCCAAATCTGTCCTGTAAACATGGATAAGCTTCAAAGTTGCACCAAAGTCTTTGGCTAGTTTTTGTGCAAAAAGAAAAGCCTGTGTTGCTGACTCCGAAAAGTCGGTTGGTACTAATATCTTTTTTATTTGCTTCATAGTTTAATTTAAATTTATAAGGAATGTAAATCTTATTCAGTTACAAAATTAAGTTGCTTGTGCATATTTTTAAAATGACATCTATCACTTTATTCTTTCTGAATATGTTAGGCGATTAGCAAATATTACTCTTTACCTTTGTGCATATCATAAAATTAAAAATTATGAAAAAAATAATAGTTCCTACAGATTTCTCCAAAAATGCTTTGAAGGCACTCAAGTATGCCACAAATCTGGTTAATAAAACCAAAGCATCCATAACCCTTGTTCATGCCTATCAAATAAATAGCGGAACTGGTAGAATGGTTTCTTTTGAACACATTGTACAGGAAGACAGAGAACAGGAAATGAAATCTTTGATTCGTGAAATTAAGCCATTATTGGGGGATCAAATTGCACTGGATAGTCTGGTAAAAAATGGAAACGCTCAAGGTATAATTACTGAAACAGCAAACAATATTGGGGCCGATTTAATACTGATGGGCACTACCGGAGCAGGTGGCATGAAAAAGCTATTTATGGGCAGTACAGCAAGTAATGTTATAAAAAATACCGAAATCCCTGTTTTGGCTATTCCAGAAGCCTATGAAGGAGAAAATATGGATGAAATTACTTTTGCGGTTGATAACAAAATCCTAAAAGACAATACAATTTTAAATCCTCTTTTAGAGTTGGTTAAGATAAATAATGCACATCTGAATCTTTTAATTGTTGTGAATGAAGACAAAGATCCAATTGGAATAGATGAAGACTTGTTGAATTATATTGCCCAGAATGAAATCAAATTTGGCTATTCAAAGATAAGTGCTGATTCTGTCTCCCAAGGAATTAAAAATTATATTCAGCATAAAGGCTCAAATCTACTTTGTTTAGTTCATCACAATAGAGCTTGGTTCGAAAATATATTTCACCGTAGTGTTTCCGAAAATATGGCCTTCGAAACCCATATACCGCTCATGGTACTTAGAGGTTAATTGAATTTTAATTTACAAACTAACAAATATAGATGAACATGCATGAGTTCAGCATTAATCAGGCCCTGGTCTGTTTTGACCTTTCAGATAGCGATGAAAAATTATCGGAATATTTAAATTTCATAACGCCCAAACTGCATATTGGTAGTTTATTTTTTCTGCACGTAATAAAAAAGCCAGACTTTTTGAGTGTGATGACTGGGGCTGAGAAAAGTAATATTCACAGCGAATTTGTTTTAAATGAAGATATTCTAAAGCTATTCAGGAAAAACATTGAGTCAAAGATTTCAAATCTGGGTGATCACTTCACAGAATATGAAATTCAGGAGGGTTCCCCTGCAAATAAGATACTAGAGGCTGTGGAAGAACATCATGCCGATTTAGTCGTAATTGGAAAAAAAAGCGGAACTGATTCAAATGGTTTTTTATTAAAAAGTCTTTCAAGACATTGCAAATCAAACCTGCTCATCGTTCCAACTCAAGCTCAACAAAAAATTGAAAACATATTTGTAGCAATTGATTTCTCGGAGAATTCGGGCAAAGCATTACAAAAAGCTATTGAGCTGAATTATCAACTCAATGAAGCAGCGAAAATTAGTTGTTTTCATGTCTATGAAATGCCAGACCTTAGTTATTATAAAATCAATAAGACTTATGATCAGCTTAGAAATATTATTGAAGCCGATATGAATGAGGCTTTTGAACGTTTTTTAGAAAAATATGCCCCTGATATGGGTGACATGATTCAAAAAAAATCCATCCTGAGAACTCAACTAAGCACTGCCGGCCAGCTTGTTAGTCTTTGCGATGATTATAAAGCTGATCTGGTAATTATGGGCGCTAAAGGACATTCAGCCATCAATAGTTTTTTAATAGGCAGTATTACAGAAAAATTTATCCAAATGAATGAAAAGTCTGCAGTTTTAATTGTCAGGTAAATTAAATAACATTCTCCATATAAATACCTAAAAATATACTGTCAAAAACGATAAATTTTGTACTTTTTTAACCTTAAAGAATAAATACTAATAATATATGCATGATACTGAAATATATATAATATAGTAATATCTATCTTAATTGAAGACTCAACACAATAATGTTAAGATTTTGTTCAGAGAAAATAAATTTATTGAGCTAAATCATCTTTGAAATGTAAAATATTACTGATATTGCACAAAATTCGCATACATGATTATTTACAACCCCTTAATCCCCAAGTACAACTTAACAAAACTTCCTACTTATTAATTGTACACTCAGCCATTAATTTATCACTAATACCCAGGATAAATTTTCTGAAGCTCAATTTTAAAAACAACTCAAATCTACTCTTACAATCGGCATAGTCGAATGTAATTTCTTTTATATTTTTTATGGCATAGCTATACCCTTTTTGGTGCCTAAAATTAAATAACTGTTTAATATTAACTTTAAAGTTCAACTTTGTTTTATAATTTTTAATACTCCCCTTTTTAGTATTTTTTTAACCCTGTGAAATTTTTAAAAACAATTTATTTACCACAAATTAAAATTCTATTACAATGCAAACCTACTCTATGAACCTAATCAAGCTTTTGGCAGAAAATGCACTGGAAGGAGTTTTAGTCCTGGATACAAATGGACTAATTAGACTTGCCAATGCTTCGGCATCTAAAATGTTTAACTACCAAGCAGATGAATTAATTGGCAAACATATCGCATTGCTCACAGATGAGTTTAATGAGCATAATTTTGTTATAGAAAATTTAGACAGCTATTCTAAAAACATCTTTGGCATTGGAAACCAATACAGAGGAAAACAAAAAGATGGTTCCATCTTTATATTCGACCTTAATATTGTAGATTTAAATTCGGATGAAGGGGAAAAACTCTTCTTGTACAGATTGCATGATTTAAGCCATTTTTCATCCATTAAGCTGCATCAAAACAACATAGCAAATGAACTGATGCTGAGTAATACTGATTTAAAAAATAAACTCAGCAAGCAAGCCGAAACAGAACATCAACTTAGAAATGAAATCTCAGAATTGTTAAAAGCAATTGAATTCAGCAAAAACCTGAGTGAAATAAAATCAGTTTTTGTATCTACAGTTTCCGACAATTTCAGATCTCCTTTGAGTAGTATTCTATCTTCTGCTCAACTTATTTCGAGATACACAAAGGCTGAAGAACAAAAAAATAGAGAAAAGCACATTAAAAAAATAGAATCAACTATTATTAATCTGAATACCACCTTGGATGAACTGCTTACTTGTAAAGAGCTCGAAGACAATACAGTTATCTGCAAATCCGAGCAATTTAACTTCAAGGAATTGGCAAAAGATGTAATTTCTGAAAGTAAACTGCTGGTAAACGAGGAGGCAGTAGTAAATTATGAACACGAAAGTGATAACACAAATATCATCAGTGATCAATTGATGATTAGAAATATCATGGGAAATTTGGTTTCAAATGCCATAAAGTTTTCAAATGGAAAAGCAGTACAAATCAACTCCTCCTTTGACGATGAGAAATTAATACTACGGGTGAAAGATAATGGAATTGGTATTCCAAAAATAGATCAACCTCACATTTTCAGAAGGTTTTTCAGAGCAAGCAATGCAAATGGCACAAAAGGGAATGGTATTGGTTTGTGCATGGTAAAAAAATATCTTGAAAAATTAGATGGCCACATTCAACTCAACAGCGAGGTAGACAATGGCACCGAAATTATTTTATCGGTCCCTGCAATTCTAGTTCCAGCAGAAATTTCATAATTAAATACAATGCTTAGTAAAACATTATTTGTAATTATAGATTTTTTTTATATTTTTGACTTGAATTAAACAAAGCCTGTTATATGAAAAAAATACTGATTATTGAGGATAATCCCGATGTGCGCGAGAACACTGCAGAGATTTTGGAACTATCCAATTACGAGGTAATTACTGCTGAAAATGGCAAAGAAGGCGTAAAAGCAGCTTCGGAAGGACTCCCCGACCTGATTGTATGTGATGTAATGATGCCAGAACTCGATGGCTTTGGAGTACTTCGTATTCTAAGTCAAAATCCTGTCACTGCCAATATCCCATTTATATTCCTGACTGCCAAAACAGAAAAATCTGATTTCAGAAAAGGGATGAGTCTGGGGGCAGATGACTATATCACCAAACCTTTCGATGACGTAGATTTATTGAATGCAATTGAGATTCGCCTCAAGAAACATGAAATACTCATGAAATCGCAGGGGCCTAACGGAACTGGCTTTATAAACCCTGAGAGAGGTATGGAAGCCCTTATGAATCTTGCTCAAGATCGCGAGGAACGTTCCTACCGTAAAAAAGATTACATTTTCAAAGAAGGCGAATATCCAAAACAAGTATTTTACCTGAATAAAGGAAAGGTAAAAACATATAAGGCAAATGATGATGGCAAAGAACTCATCATGTCATTGTATAAAGAAGGTGATTTTCTTGGCTTTTTGCCTATGTTGCAATCAACTACCTATCCTGAAACAGCTGTAGCGCTTGAAGACAGCATCATTAGTATTATTCCGCAGAAAGACTTTTTTGAATTATTGCACAACAATCCAAGTGTGGCTAGCAACTTCCTAAAAAATCTTGCTAAAGAACTTACAGATAAAGAAGATCAACTGATTGACCTTGCTTACAATTCAGTGCGTAAAAGAGTTGCTGATGCCTTGGTGAGACTACAGGAACGTTATAAAGAAGAGAATGATAACCACTTTACGATTTCAATCCTTCGAGATGATTTGGCAAGTATGGTAGGAACTGCCAAAGAAACTGTTATCAGAACCCTATCGGATTTTAAAGACGAAGGAATCATAGATATTAAAGGCAGTAAAATCACTATTCTTGAAGAAAAGAAATTGATTAACATGCTCAACTAATATTTTAAAATATCTTATT
>JBILRK010000110.1:0-6397 GCA_044372705.1 Saprospira sp.
GGCCACTGTAGAATGCAAGGTAGAAGAGCTTGGCGCTTTCAGTGACGGAGATATGAGTGCTGAAACTTTTGCCTACAAATTTGAGAAGGCACTTAAAATTGCCTCAATCGACACTTATAGAGCAACGACTCACAATAAAGGCATTTTTAATGGTATAGATTCTGTTGTTATTGCTACGGGCAATGATTTCAGAGCCGTTGAAGCCTGCGGACATGCCTATGCTGCACGCGATGGTCAATACCGAAGTCTTTCCTACTGCGAGGTAAAAGACGGTGTATTCCGTTTTTGGCTTGATATTCCATTGGCTATTGGTACTGTAGGCGGCTTGACAAATCTTCACCCTCTGGCAAAAAGATCTTTGGAAATGATGGGCAATCCCTCTGCTGAAGACCTGATGAAAATTATTGCTACTGTAGGGCTTGCTCAGAATTTTGCAGCGGTACGTTCTTTGGTTACCACCGGAATTCAGAAAGGACACATGAAAATGCACCTGATGAACATCCTCAACCATTTAGAGGCTACTGAAAAAGAAGTAAAAGAAGCAATTATTTATTTTGCCGACAAATTAGTTTCTTTCACAGCCGTTCGAGAGTTTTTGCAACTTTTGCGCACTGCGCCAAACGGCATGCCGCTCCCGACTCCGATTTTCCTTTACAGTGAAAAAAGCATGAGAAAATAAGCTTAAACAGACTTTAACATATCCAGTTTTTTCTGCACCCAATATTCGAAATCGAAGATTTCGAATATTTTTTTTTCAAAAGCATCCTCTTTCTGTTTTCCCAGCTTTGACAACAATTCTGTGTACAAATTAAGCGTTTCTGTTTTTTCACTATTGTTTTTAGCAATTTTAGCAAAGAAAGTCAGTAACTGGTTTTCAATTGCAAAAAGCTGCTCATTTTTTTTCAGGTGATATTTTGCATTGGCAATCAACGATGGCAAAAGTCTGTAATTGCCAAGTTCTGAATGTATTAGAATTTGCAATAGCAATGCCGCCTTGTTCAAATCGGGTCGAATAGAAGAAGGAAAATCATGCAACAGCTTTAATATATAATCCAATGCCTTGTCAAAATTTTGACTGAATATTGAGGCATATGCAAAGCGGAAGATAGCAGAGCTCAACCAGTTACTATCAATCTGTTCTATATATTTTGCAATGCCTTTTTCCATAGGCTCGATGAGCTGAAAAGCAGTTTCCCAGCGCTTTTCGAGTAGCAGCTGATCCAACTCGAAATTATGTGAAAATATGAACACATTTACCTCGGCAGCTTGCTTCTGCTTTGACAATTGTTTGGGCAAGTTCCGATACGAGGGCAATTCCTTCCAAAAAACATCAGGTGACAATCTTCTCTGTATTCCCAATAGTCTCGTTCTTATTGCAATATAATTCAAAGGATTATCCTCAATATACCAGCTATTTTTCTGCATCAGAGAATTTAAATCGGAATTGGCTTTCATTTCGAGCTGAAGCTCATCCTTCACAAAATAATAATTACAAAAACTCTCCAATTTGTTAAACTGAATGTAAAAATCATCCGATTTTTCAAGTGAATTTAGCTTTTTAATTAAGCGCTCAAAATCTGAAAGTTGGTCTTCTGCACGCGCTTTTCCAATTTTCACCCTAAAAGAAATACTCTCATAATGAATCGCTGCATATTTATTGAGCAATTGCTGTTTTTCAAAAATTTGAAGCTCTTCCTGCATTGCTTCGGCGGCCTTATCAAATTGAAACAAAACACGGTGGCAACGTTGTTCGAGATGCAACAAACTGATAAACAATCCCCAAAGCTCAAAAAGATAGGCCTGCTTTTTTACTTTCAATAGCTGTTTCAAACATTGTTCAAAGAGCTTTTTTTCGTACAAAACAATTGCTTTTTGCAAACCATCGCTTGCCTTAATTTCATTTGAATATTCTGCATTTAAGTCTGAGAGCCCTTCTAAAACAGCTTCGTAGAGTTTGTTTTTATCTGCCGATAAATATTCTGAGCTATATTTTTTTTGCCGATAGGCGTTTTTTAATTCCTTATCTTCAGGCTCAGTGCTGTGGTTAAATAAATCGAACAAAAGGAGCTCTTTGGTATACTCAAGATCATATTTGCTTAATTGCCTTCTGATAAACTTCTTCTCAGCAGCCGTAAGACTTTGAATTAATTGATAAAGTTCATAGCTCTTATCTTTTTTCATGGGCGAGAGGCATTTGGATTTGAAGCAATCAGACTACTGATTTGGGAAAATGCTTTTTTCGATTCAGGGAAAAATGCTGCAAGCATCCAAACATGCATCATTTTGGGATAATAAAAGTAATTGACAGGAATATTCGCTTCCTTACATTTATTTCTAAATATTTCGCAATCAGCTTTTAATAAATCGCGGCCACCAATAAAAATACTCATTGGCGCAATCCCTTTTATATCGCCAAAAATTGGGCTGACATAAGGCTCGACTAATGAGGCTTCATTCGTTGCATAACTTCCTGCCGCTTTCTTTACAGCATTGATATTTAGCATAGGATCCTTCCTTTCCATTTTGCTGATTTCCGGATTTTGCATTTGCAAATCGAGCCAAGGGGCGAGCATTATAATCTGTTTTGACTGCGGAAGATTGGCATCGCGGGCTGCCATAGCTAATACAAGAGCAAGGCCTCCACCCGCAGAATCTCCCATAA
Source organism: Saprospira sp. (assembly GCA_044372705.1). Classification (GTDB taxonomy): domain Bacteria; phylum Bacteroidota; class Bacteroidia; order Chitinophagales; family Saprospiraceae; genus Saprospira. The sequence goes on from JBILRK010000110.1 coordinate 2,663, forward strand.
AAATAATACTATCTGCAGGGGTTGTTTTCAATAAATTCCGATAGCAGTTTAGCACAAAATCAACATTCTTTTTCCAATCTGATTCGGGGGCGAGCGGATAATCGGGAGCAAGCACTGCAACTTCGTTTTTACTTAGCATTTTGGAGATAAATTGCCAATGCTGTTTCATAAAATTGGCCGTGTAGGCACCGCCGTGTAAATAAATGACTGTTAGCGCAGATTTTTTATTGTGGGGCCTAAAATGATATACAGCCCTGCCTTCAAGCATTTCTTGACGAAAAAAATATTTTCTCGTCAATTTTTTCAGCGGTTTTTTTCTCGTATAAAAATTATCAGCGCCACTGCTTTCTTTACTATTTTTAAGACCTATCGTTTTAAAAACTGAGCAAACTAGCCCATGCTGAAAGGAAGCCCTTTTTGGATGTACATAATCAATAGCCTGAGCCTTGAGCCCAGATATTGTAACTAAAAACAATAAAAACAGCACTATGGTTCGTATCATTTACTTTACTGCTTTGCTTTAACTGACCAGGTGAAATAAAATTTCGAAACCACCACAGAATTTCCCTTTTCATCGGGCATTGTGCCAATACTTTCCATCGTGAGGGTTTGCCCTTCGCCGCTATCAATTGCACGTTGTACCATTTCAAAAACTTCCGGTCCCATCTCACAAACAAAGCTTGCTTTTTTATTTACTTTTTTAATGTATTCGGCACGCATGTCGGTGATGAGCATAGAGATTTTACCTCTTTCATAAATTGCAAGCGAACAGAGGATGCCTGTCGACATTTCGGCAGCAGCAGCCTGCGCTGCAAAATAGGTAGATTTGAAAGGATTTTGAGATCTCCAACTGTAGGGAACAGTTACAACTGCCTTATCCGTATTTAAAACCTTCACTTTAACGCCCATGTACCAGGCAGCAGGTAATTTCAAAAAAAGAAAGAGCCATTGGTTCAAAGGATTCATAAACTTCTTGATAAATCTTTCGGTTTTAGCCGTATTGTTGTTCAATTTGTTTTGATTTGATAACATTTTGATGCTTTTTTGCTGAATAATAGGTGTGAATTTAAAAATCCTAATTCCTTTTTTTAGCTTTGCGCTTCAGGTTTTTTAAAATTTGAGTTGACTTTTACAAAAATAGTCCCTTTTTTTGCAAAAAACAGCTAATTCAAACATTGCTTCAAAATTATTGTTGAAAGCTTTGATTAAACATAATCAGACTGTAACATTATAAAGTCTGAGTTCACCCCTAAGAATTATTATGGCAAAAAACTTACTCATAGTTGAGTCACCTGCCAAGGCAAAAACTATAGAAAAATATTTGGGATCTGACTTTGTTGTCAAATCGAGCATGGGGCATATCCGCGACCTTATTAAGGACAGCAAGGAGAAAAAAGCAATAGAAATCAACAACAAATACAAGGCTAATTATGAAATAAGCCCCGACAAATTCAAAGTTGTTAAGGAGTTAAAAGAGTGGGTAAAAAAAGTTGATGAGGTTTGGCTCGCAACGGATGAAGACCGCGAAGGGGAAGCCATTTCCTGGCACCTAGCGGATGTACTGAATCTAAATGTAAAAACTACCAAGCGCATCGTTTTTCACGAAATAACGAAACCTGCACTCCAAAAAGCAGTTCAAAATCCAAGATTGATAGACACAGACCTTGTAAATGCTCAACAGGCACGGAGGGTACTTGACCGTTTGGTAGGTTTTGAACTCTCGGAACTTTTGTGGAAAAAAGTAAAAGGCGGGCTTTCAGCAGGTCGTGTACAATCAGTTGCTGTTAGACTTGTTGCTGAAAAAGAACGTGAAATTGAGGAGTTCGTCAGCAGTCCTTTTTTCAGGGTTAATGCTCGTTTTAACGTTCCTAATGGCGAAAAAACAACACAGGTTAGTGCAAAATTGTACGAACATAATCAGCGTAGCGAAGAGTTGAAATTTGAAAAGGAGGGCGATGCCATGACCTTCCTACAAAAATGTCTCAAGGCAATCTATAATGTTGAGGAAATTAGCGTAAAGCCTACAAAAAGAAGTCCGGCTCCACCTTTTACAACTTCGACTTTACAACAGGAAGCCAGCCGAAAACTGTATTTTCCGGTTTCAAAGACCATGCGTGTTGCTCAATCACTTTATGAGGCGGGGCACATTACTTATATGCGTACCGACTCGACCAATTTGAGTGGCGAGGCACTTAAAAATATTGAAAATGCCATTGTAGGTAATTATGGCCAGCAATATCACAAATATCGTACTTATAGCAGCAAGAAAGGCGCACAGGAAGCTCACGAAGCGATCAGGCCCACCTACATGGAAAAACAAAACGTAAGTGGTGACCGCGACGAACAGAGGCTTTATGAACTGATTTGGAAAAGAACCATTGCCTCGCAAATGGCCGATGCTCAACTTGAAAAAACTACTGTTGATATTAAGATTTCGACTGTGAATGACGCCATGTTGGTTGCTGTTGGTGAGGTACTCAAATTTGAAGGATTCTTAAAAGTGTACCTTGAATCGAAAGACGAGGACGAGGATGAGGATTCTGAAGATGCCATCCTGCCTCCAATGAAAAAGGGGCAGACATTGAACCTCAAAGAAATGGATGCCATTGAGCGCTACACTCGCCCACCCTATCGTTATACCGAAGCAGGTTTGGTTAAAAAATTGGAAGAACTTGGTATTGGCCGACCTTCGACCTATGCGCCAACAATTGAAAAAATCATGGACCCAACTCGTGGCTATATTACAAAAGCAAGCCGTGATGGGAATGAAAGGCCTTATAAAGTGTTGAAATTACATTCAGCATCCGACAAAAAAGAAGCCTTTATCAGCCAGGAGAATAAAACCGAGATTTATGGTGCTGATAAAAACAAGCTTTTTGCAAGCGACTTGGGTAAGCAGGTGAGTGATTTTCTGGTCCGCTATTTCGATGAAATTATGGACTATAGTTTTACCGCCGAAATTGAAGACCAATTAGATAAAGTTGCTGAGGGCAAGATCGATTCTTTCAAAATGCTCGATGATGTTTACAAACCTTTTCATACTACACTTTTAAGTACTATGGAAGACGCTGAAAGGGTAACAGGTGAGCGCATTTTAGGCAAGCATCCTGTTTCCGGACTTAGCGTTTTAGTAAGAATTGGCCGTTATGGCCCCGTAGCTCAAATTGGAAGTCCCGAAGAGCTTGGTGAAAAAGAGAAGCCTGCTTATGCTAATTTGCACAAAGACCAGTCAATTGACACCATCAGCATGGATGATGTACTAGATCTTTTCAAGTTTCCAAAAACATTGGGACAGCACAAAGGATTCGAAGTATCGGTAAACGAGGGCAGATATGGTCCTTACGTCAAGTTTGACGAAAAATTCATCTCACTGCCTAAAAACACTGATCCAAACAGTATCAGTTTCGAAGATGCGGTGGAACTGATTGATGCGAAACTGGAAGAAGACGCGCCTGTAGGTCATTTCCGAGGGTTACCAATCGGCAAAGGAAATGGTCGTTTTGGCCCCTTTGTAAAATGGGACAAACTTTTTGTTTCCATTACCAAGGGTTCAGGCTTTCAGTTAGAAACGATTACAGAATCGCAAGCGGTTCAGCTCATAGAACAGAAAATAGAGAAGGAGTCGCAGAAATACCTCAAAGAGTGGCCCGAATGTGATCTCTTTATTGAATCCGGCCGTTGGGGGCCCTTTGTCCGCTCCGGCAAGAAAGCCTACAAGCTGATAGATGCCAATGG
>JBILRK010000111.1:0-6379 GCA_044372705.1 Saprospira sp.
TGGTTTTGAATACTGTAGCAATGCCTTTGCCGATGAGGTTGCTGTGCTCCAGCTTTTCGATATTGGAATGCTGAAATTTGAATGGCAATTTGAAGAAAATGACTTTGGGATTATTTCCATCAATTTCAATTTCTGCATCGCTAACCCATTCGCCGAGGATGTACTCGTCAATTTTCTGGTTCTCGCCCCTGCCCCTGCTGTAACGCTCAATTAGTTTTACCTTTACATAGCTTACCAGGGCAGGTGCATTAGCGGTAAATTCCAGCTCTGCATTGAGCGTTTCTACCTTTGTAGGGTAAACCTCGAGGGGTTTTATTTTTATTTTTACGGAATCGAAACCGAGCCATTTTTTTACTTGTCCGAACATGAGGGGCTTTGGGTGATTAGTTGGTAGTTGGAGTACGAGCCTTGCGTATTGGTAGTTGGTAGTTGGTAGTTGGTAGCTGGTAGTTGGTTTTAGCACTTCGTGCTGCGTGTGGAGATTTTGAGTTGCTTGCTTGCAGCTGGTTAATTGGTAATTGGTAGTTGGTAGTTGGTAGCTGGTAGTTGGTGTACGAGCCTTGCATTTTGGTAGTTGGTAGCTGGTAGTTGGTTTAGCACTTTGTGCTGCGTGTGGAGATTTTGAGTTGCTTGCTTGCAGCTGGTTAATTGGTAGTTGGTCTCGTTTGTAGAACGAGATGGTAATTGGTAGTTGGTAGTTAGTAGTTGGATGACGAGCCTTACCTGTCAACTACTTTGGTTAATTGGTGGCTGGACTTGTGACTGACGACTAGGTCGTTGGAGAAAAAGTCTTGCTACCTGATACCTGATACCTGATACCTGATACCTGATACCTGATACCTGATACCTGATACCAGATACCTAATCTACTTTGATTCCACCACCAATTTCTCAGTCACTACGCCCGATTCTGTTAAAACTTGAAGGGTATAAAAACCTGGAGCAAAACTGCTGATATCGAGCTGATAGGTATTTTGTCCAGCCTCAATCTCAAAAGAATTGTTGTCGAGAACGCTACGGCCATCGGCAGAAATGATGCGCAGTCTTGATTTTGAATACTTATCGGAACTGATGCGAAGCTGAACTGAATTAGATGCCGGGTTGGGAAAAACTTCAGTTTTGAGCTTATCTGCAGTTGCATTTTCCAGTCCGCTCACTACAGTTGTTCTAAAGGTAAAATCGGCTGATTTGCCAGCACAAGTGTATGCGCTGCTATAAGGTACAACTGACCACCTGTAATCTCTGTTTGACAAAAACTCCGAAGCTGATACATTGATAAAATTTTGTCCGTTTACAATCGTATAGAGCACCGATTCAACAGGCATTCCCAGTACAGTTCTCTCCAAATTGAAGACCCATTTTGTAGCAGCAGTTGCTCCGCGTGTATCCCATTCGAAACGTACGCTATTCAGAGGCGTAACCAATGCTCCATTTGAAGGGAACAAAGCCAAAATACTGTCAGCGCTGATGGTAGCCAAATTAGTTGGTGCAGGCACATTCAACCAACCTCTCTGCGTGATATCTGCTCTCATGGCATCTTTCTGTTCCTGACTAAAACGACTCATACAGTTGTCACTGGAATAGGACATAAAATAGCTTGGATCGGGTGTAATAACTGTTCCTGTGGGGTCCTGAACCAAGGTAACAAAGGGACAATTGTAACGGAATGAGATATAATCGGCTTCTGTATCGCAAAACCCATCCCCTGCTACAGCGCAATTGTCTCTCGCAAAATTTTCAACCGGGTAGCCATTTATATCAGCAGGCGCTGGTGACATACTGTACAATGAGGGCGCATTAATGCCTTCCCATCCGTAAAATGTATGCGGCAGTGTTAAAAAGTGTCCCACCTCATGTGTAATCGTGGTAGAACTTCCATTTGCATAGGGTGTGCCCATCCAAACAAAATCTTCACCAGGTGAATAATAACCCGCTACAGGTTGGCTCACATTGGAATTAACAAAAATATTCAATGTATTTGGCACTTTAGCATTACCCATGGCATTCATTACGCCCCAATCGTAAGAGTCGCTGTGCAAATAATCGTCATACAAAAAACGCACGTTTCCGTTCAAAAAGAAAAACACATTCTGATCGGCAAAATCTTCATTTAGTTTACACAACATTTCAATTGCCACCTCGGGCTTGTGCGCTCCGCCACCACCGGATGAACCAATCAGATGAATTGTCACAGGGACATAAACTGTATTTCTGAATTCTGGTGCATTTATAGTACTGCGATTTCTCATCATTCTGGCCTTGATGGCAGTATCATCGCCATGACGCACGCCACATTGATGTTGAGCGGAAAGCAAATTAAAAGTGAGCAGTAGAGATAGAAGGAGTAGTTGATTTTTCATTTTGTATTTTTTTGTATCAAGTATCAAGTATCAAGTATCAAGTATCAAGTATCAAGTATCAAGAAATTAGAAATTAGAAATTTTTCAAGTTCTTATTGTTTTACAATTTCAATTTTTCTGCTTTGAATGCCATTTTTACAAATCATTTGAACGATATAAATGCCGGAGGGCAGATTTGATATATTTATTGTTTTAAAGTTATCGGCTGCAGGCTCGTCGCTAAAGGGCTCGGAGCTAATGACTTTTCCGTCGTAAGATAAAACCCTGAATGACAATTCAGTTTCTTCTGTCAGTTTGTAAAAAATATTGACATAATCTCCTTCTACTGGATTTGGATTAACTGAAAACTCAGTCAGCTCTGTAATATTCTCTACCGAAGCAGGTAATTGAACTGTAAAAGTTGTGGGGTTTGAAAACCCTGCGCAGGTAAACCCATTGCTGTAAGGCATAAGCTGCCAGCGATATGTTGCGCTGTTTATAAATAAGTTTGAGGGCAGTTTGGTAGAATTACTCGGCACAATTGAATTATAAATTACGCCTACTGGTGTCCCAAAAATCATTCTTTCCACAAACAAAATATATTTTTCTGCAGGGCCAACATTTTGTACATTCCATTCAAAACTAATGCTGTCTTGAATTTGAATCTGCGAAGCGTCGGCGGGTATCGAATGCGTAATGGCATTCCAATTAAGACTGTCGGTATTAGGCGCTGGAAAAGAAAGCCAATTCCTGTTTACCACAGATGCCATGATGGCCGTTTTCTGCTCAGGCGTAAAATTATTGACACAAGCATCATAAAAATAGGACATGTACAAAGTTGTGTTAGGTCTAATGGGCGTTCCGGACGGATCGAGCGCAGTGCCTGAGAGTGGACATTGGGCACGTTCCGAAATATAGTCTGCATCGGTATCGCAAAAACCATCGGCCGAACTGTAACAGTTGGCAGCTGGTCCTGTGCGGTCGACATATTCTACCTCTCTCCTACGCCAGTCTGTTCCAATAGAATCGGGAGCCGGTGTATTGAAATGCAGCTGACGGGCATCGATATTTTCCCATCCAAAAAAAGTATGTGGCAGGGTAAAAAAGTGTCCTATTTCGTGCGTAATTGTTGGAGAATTGGAGTTTGCATAGGAATTGAGCATAAAAACATAGTCGCCACGTCGAGAGTAATATCCAGCAACACCACCACCCGCACTGCCATTGGTGAAAATATTCAAGGCAGTAGTGTCTTTGTAAGTAATCATGCGGTTTACTGCCAAGGAATCGTAAGCATCGGCAAAAATGAGGTCATCGCGCAAGTAACGGAGCGAATCCTTGATGTAAAAACGCAGATTTTGATCGGCAAAATCATTATTGAGTCTGCAAACCATTCCAAGTACATTTTGAGCAGCCACAAAACCCTGACCGTTGCTGTTTCCTACTAAGTGAATCACCAAGGGTATGTGAATGGTAAAACGACTGTTCTGAATAGCGCGAATTCTTTGAATCGGAACATCTGCCCTGTTGCGGAACATCTGTTCACGTAGCAACAACCCCTCCTCATAGCTTAATCCGCAATTCCCTTGTGTAAAGGAAAAGCTATAGAAGCCAATCAGAAAAAGTATAGTTAAAACTGCTCTCATTTAATTGAGCCAAAATTTTAAAGACATTTAAAACGGCATCTCCAGGAGAAAATAAACCTAAAGATGCCGTGATAAGTATATTCAATTATTTTTTAAATTATTTCTGAATCATCATTTTCTGCTGAACAGAACCCATTGGCGTTGTAAGCACAACGATGTACAATCCATTATTAAGACTTGAAACATCTACGAGTTCAACATTATCACCAGCATTCAGCTCAAGATTATTTACATTCAAGACCTGCTTGCCATCCATTGCATAAATGTTCAAAGCTGCAACGGTAGGATTAGGAACATTCATCAATAATTCTGCAGATGAGTTGCTCACTGGATTCGACAAAATTTTAAAATCGAATGATGATGCAAAATTCTCAACCGCAGTAGCCGGAGCCTGAGTTGTGAATCCGAATGGGGCAGAATAAGGGCTACAAGTCTGATACTGATTGAAAGGTTTTACTTTCCAGGTATATTGTCTTGGGAAGGTCAACTTTGAGGCAGGAATAACCAATGAGTTAGTTCCATAAACAATCGATTTTTGAATTGTTTCAATTGGCGTACCAAAAAGCGTACGCTCCAGAACAACTATATAACCTGTTGCATTTGGCACAGCTCCCCAGGTCAAAGTTACATTACCAGTCAATTGAAAGGTACTTCCACTAGCAGGTGCAGTAGCTGTTACAGAGGTTCCGCTTACGGGCGCATTGGGTGTTGGCGCAGCAAGGTTCGACCAGTTGCGGCTAAGAATATCGGCAGCCATGGCGCTTTTCTGGTTAGCTGTAAATGAATCGACACAGGCATCTGCAAAATATGACATGATAAGCGATTCGGTCGGATCAATAAGCACACCCTGAGGGTCTCTTCCACCCGATGCATAAGGACAGAAAGCACGGTAAGATATGTAATCGGCAGGTGTATCGCAAAAACCATCGGCTGCAGAATTACAATTAGATCCGCTACCCGAACGGGCTACTCTTTCAACAGGATCTCCACCCACAGAATTTGGAGCAGTGCCATCGTTAAAATTTGTTCCTTCCCAGCCAACAAAAGTGTGTGGCAAACTGAAGAAGTGACCAACTTCATGTGAACCGGTACTAGAAGAACCATTAGCCATTTGATTCAACACAAAGATATAATCTCCGAAGCCACTGTAATAAGAAGCTACCTGATTATTTACAGAAGCACTCAAATAGATATTAACACAATTGGCGCTTTTGTTGCTAATCATATAGCTCGAAGCGGAAAAACCTGAGCCATCATTGTAAACATTGGTATTGTTGGCATAACGTACCGAATTGGTAGCGTCTTTAAGTACAAACTGTACATCTTGTGTACGATAGTCATTATTCAAATCGCAATGCATGTCGAATACCTGATCGATATCGACATAACCCGCTCCAGCATTGTCCCCTACAATCGTATATTTTACTGGGATATAAGTAACCGCTCTTTGGTTTTGAAATGCAGCAATAGCTTCTGCACTAATATTTCTGCGATTTTCAAGCATACGTTCTTTTATGAGCGCACCGTCTTCGAGTCCTACAGAACAACCGCTCAGACCAGCCTGTTGCGCAAATATTGGAAATGATACAAGGCTCAACAAAGCAATTTTAGTTAAATTTTTAAGCTTCATAATGTTGTTTAGATTTGGATAGGTAAATTTAGTGCTGAGTTAATAAATTTATAATAATCTTTAGCAAGATACAGATTTAAAAAATTATCAACTCTTTCAAAGCTTCGCAAATATAGGAAATAATGTCTTTGTCAGGAACATTATTAACACATTTTTATTACTTCAATAAGATAAACATCAGATGATAATTTTGAGTTCAAATAAATTTTTAATTATTTTTTCTGATAAAATTTCTAATTTGGCGTTTCAAATGACAATTTCAGCTAATGAGAATTGAACGAATATCTGCCTTTTTACTACTTTTTTCCATAAACACAGCATTTGCTCAGCCCATGTTGAGTAATCAGGGGGCACTTGTATCTGTAAAAGATGCTGCTTTTGTTGCTGTTCATGGGAACACAATAAATGATAATGGAGGATTATTTCACAATTCCGATACACTACACCTTTTTGGAGACTGGGAAAATAATGCAGGAAATGAAGGTTTCAATAGCATCGGGGAAGGCGTTGTAACACTGCGCGGAGACAATCAAAATATCAGCGGAAATAACATTACAAGGTTTTACGATTTAAGACTTGAAAACAGCGGTGTAAAATTTGGCCGCTCAATCGATGTTTATGTCGATGGTTTTCTAAAGCTCAACGACCGGGAACTGAATATGGATACTAATGTTGTGCATGTATTTAATACCAATGCGGGCAATGCCGTTCAAAGCGGGCTTAATGGAAATTTTGGTTTTGTTTCTGCACTAGGCAATGGTGGCTTG
>JBILRK010000112.1:0-6353 GCA_044372705.1 Saprospira sp.
GCCGATGATGTGGACAATGGAAATACTTTGTTGCGTTCTCCTTTGTTCAATTTAACTTCATATATCGATCCTTACATTAGTTTCAAGTCATATTTTATCAATGTTCAAGGCAATAGTACGCCAAATGATTCTCTCATTATGCGTATCTCTAATGGCACCAATACTGCTGTTTTACGTTTTTACAATACAACTGTTTATGGCTGGAGATCTGATAATTTTAGAGTTGCAGATTTTGTTACACCAACTGCTAATATGCGCTTTGAGGTGGAAACTGCCGACCGTACTCCAGGTCATGTTCTCGAAGCAGCATTCGATCTATTCGAAGTTGTAGATAGTGGTGCAACTTCAATTCAAAATTTCACTACAGAAACTGAAGGAATTAAAGTTTATCCAAATCCTTTCAAAAGTGATTTTTCTGTAGAAATTCTTTCCAATGAACTTATAGGTCAGCAGCTTCATGTATTCGATTTAAATGGTCGTTTGCTATTTAGCAAAGAAGTAAACCATACAGGTATTCATTCAATTGAAATTAACAAGATTCCATCTGGTTTTTATATGTTAAAAATTGGATCAAAAGCGATTAAACTCATAAAGGATTAATTTCTTTTGTTCTTAATGCAATATTTATAGCCCTCTGTTCTGCACAGGGGGCTATATTATTTTAATATTCATTCAAAAAAATAAGATTACAAGGGTTTTAATTTGGTCAAAAAACTTATTTTCACATTTCAAATATATATCAAAACAGCCATTTAATAGAACTATGAATTTTAAAAGCTTATTTAGAAAAAAACCGCTCAATGTAGTATTACAGCAAGGTGGTGACGGAGAAGAGCATTCGGGGTTGCACAAGGTACTTACAGCTAGGGATTTAACGTTTTTTGGAGTTGCAGCTATAATTGGTGGCGGAACTTTTAGTGCAATTGGGAATGCCTGTTTTAATGGTGGCCCTGGTGTAGTCTTGCTTTATATCATTTGTGCTATTGCCTGCGGATTTACTGCAATGTGTTATGCCGAGTTTGCTGCCCGGGTTCCGGTTTCTGGTAGTGCTTATACCTATGCCTATGTTTCTTTTGGGGAATTGTTTGCCTGGATTATCGGCTGGGCACTGCTGATGGAATATTCCATAGGAAATATTTACATTGCCTTTTCATGGAGCGGTTATTTTACCAATCTTTTGGAGGGATTCGGACTACATTTGCCCGATTGGTTGAGCACGAATTATGTTCATGCTGGAAATGCTTTTACTGCTTTTGAAACTTTTGCAAAAGAATCAACTTCATATCTTGCCAATAATACTGCTGTTGCCGGTTCTGCTTTTGAAGAATGGCTTAAATCAGATACAGTTGTAAAAGCTATAAAAGATGGTTCAAACATTTCGACCCTGATTCAGCAGGAAACTGCAAAACTTGCAACAGGAGAGGGAGTTGTAGCATGGAAAAATGCCCCTACTTTGAGTGGACTGCGCATTATTTTCGATTTGCCTGCTGTTGCCATTAATATTCTCATTACCTATCTGGTTTATGTTGGCACTAAAGAATCTAAAAACCTAAGTAACCTGATGGTAATAGTCAAATTGGCTATTATTGTTTTGGTGATTATTGTCGGCATTTTTTATATCGATTTGGACAATTGGTCGCCATTTTTGCCTAATGGTTTTGGAGGAGTTATGGCAGGCGTTTCTGCTGTTTTCTTTGCATATATAGGATTCGATGCCGTTTCAACACTTGCAGAAGAAGCCAAAGATCCTCAACGCGACCTTCCCCGTGGAATGATTTATTCACTTATTATCTGTACTGTCATTTACATCATACTAGCTTTGGTGCTTACTGGGATGGTTCCATACACAGCACTTGGTGTTAGTGACCCTATGGCTGAAATTTTTGCGCTGAAAGGAGTAAAATGGATGCTTTTTATTGTTTCAATTGCTGCAGTAGTAGCAATGACGAGTGTAATGTTGGTATTTCAAATGGGTCAGCCACGCATTTGGATGACTATGAGTCGCGACGGACTTCTTCCAAAAAGATTTTCTAAATTACATCCAAAATATAAGACACCTGGATTTGCAACTATCATTACCGGTTTTGTAGTCGGCTTGCCTATGTTTTTCACCGATGAAAGTTTTATTCTCGATTTTACCAGTATTGGGACACTATTCGCTTTTGTGTTGGTTTGTGGGGGCGTTTTGATGTTACCCGATCAGACTATTGAACATCACAATGAACCAACAAAGGGTAGATTCAGAATACCTTATATCAATGCGCGCTATTACTTTCCACTGATTTTAGTGACAATTTTTACTATTTTGATTGTTGCTTATCCCGAATATTTCAAAGGGCTTTTAGCACCCAAGGTTGACAATATTCCCATGTTGGTATTTTTTGTCCTTTGTATAATCATGACCTTTTTATCTGTTGTTAAAAATCTATCGTTGATTCCAGTACTAGGTCTGGTTTCCTGCTGTTATCTGCTTACTGGAATGGCGGCCTCAAACTGGTTTTGGTTCTCTATTTGGTTAGTAATTGGTCTGGTTATCTATTTCCTTTATAGTAGAAATTCAAGCAAGTTGGCTAAGGCTCAATTGTAATAATTCTATTTTAATATTTCCGATGGAAACATTAGAAGGCTCTTTGGTCCATGTCATTTTTCGAAATGAAGAAAACGGCTACACTGTTGCCCGTTTGAAATCGAATGCCGACAACAGTCAGCATGTGATAACAGGGCTGATGATGGGTGTACAATCGGGCGAGAGACTCATCTGTAGGGGGAATTGGAAAACTGACCGTAAATATGGTCAGCAGTTTGCGGTAGAAGCTTTTGAAGTCCAACTGCCCGACGATTGCGAGGGAATTGAACAATATCTCGCCAGTGGTCAGATAGCCGGAATAGGAGAGGTCTTCGCCAAAAGAATTGTCGATTTATTTGGCACGGAAACATTTGCAGTATTTGATACTGATCCCGAAAGATTGCTGGAAGTAGAAGGCATCGGCAAAAAAAAGCTCGACAGAATTAGCACTTCCTGGAAAGAACAACAAAATGCCCGTGGGATTATTCTTTTTTTGCAAAAATTCGGCATTGCTGCTCAGTTTGCCCAGCGAATTCACAAACAATATGGCAGCGATTCTATAGACAAAGTTACCGAAAATCCATATTGCCTTGCCGATGATATGGTTGGTGTAGGCTTCAAAAGAGCGGATGATTTTGCCCGACACCTTGGCGTGGATATCGACGATACTATGCGGCTCGATGCTGGTATCATCTATCAGTTGAATGAACTCTGTTCTCGGGGAAACAGCTGTTTTCCATTGGATAGCTTTTTAGATGAATCTGCCAAAATGCTGGAGGTTGATAAAGAATTCCTTAGTCCAAGAATTGGCTACCTGGTATCTAAAAATAAAATACAGATAGAGAGTTTTAAAAAAGAAAGCGATGAAGCTGAATTTTTTATTTGGCCAATTTATCTGCACAGACAAGAAACCAACATTGTGGAACAGCTTAAAAGATTGCTTTCACTCAATTATAAAATTGCCACATCAGAGGAAGATTTAAATGAGCTGATTACTCAAAAAAGTACAGAATTAAACATCCAATTAGCAGCTCAGCAAATAAAAGCAGTTGAACAAGCTGTAATTAAAAAAATTAACATCATAACAGGTGGTCCAGGTACGGGGAAAAGTACAATTACACGGGTCATATTATCAATTTTTAAGTCCTACGGACATAAAGTTTTATTGGCAGCGCCTACAGGCAGAGCGGCTAAGAGATTGTCAGAGATAACTGGAGAAGAAGCCTCAACAATTCATAGTTTGCTATCTATCGATGGCTTTACCGATATGCTGCGAAGTCGTCTGACAGAAAAACTAAGCTGTGATGTACTCATAGTAGATGAAGCCAGTATGATTGATACACCTTTGATGTCGGTGCTGTTGAATTCACTGTCTGATAATACAAAACTGATTTTGATTGGAGATGTAGATCAATTGCCAAGTGTGGGCCCTGGAAATGTATTAAAAGATTTAATAGCCAGTGGGGAGCTTCCAATAATGAAACTAACCGAGATATTCAGACAGGCTCAAAATTCCCGTATTATTTTAAATGCACATAAAATTAACAATGGAATTTTTCCCGATTTGAGTATAGACAGAGAAGGAGATTTTTTCTTTATTGCAGAAAAAGAACCCGATAAAATAGCTTCGCTAATTGTTGGTCTTGTGGGCGAAAGGCTCAGGAAAACCTATCATTTTCATCCTTTGCGCGATATCCAGGTACTATGTCCTATTCACCGGGGTATGATTGGAACACAGGAATTGAATGCGGCCTTGCAAAAAGAATTGAATAACCCTGACGATAAAGAAAAAACTCAGCGGGCTAATACAATTTTTGCCGTAGGGGACAAGGTCATGCAACTAAAAAACAACTACGAAAAAGAGGTTTTTAATGGCGATATAGGTTATGTCAAAAGAATAAAAAGCATTGACAAGCAACTTGTAGTTCAGTATGATAATGAACGTGAAGTAGAATATGAATTTTCAGAACTTAACGAATTGGAACTGGCCTATGCGGTGTCGGTACATAAATATCAGGGTTCAGAGTCACCTTGTATTATTATGCCGATTCATGAGTCTCAATATATGATGTTATATAGAAATTTGCTTTACACTGCTGTCACTCGTGGCAAACAACTGGTAATTTTAGTTGGTAGTAGAGATGCGCTCAACACTGCTGTGCGAAACAATAATGCCAGGGAGCGATATTCTGGCCTGTACAGAATGTTTAATAGTGAACAACAAATTGCCTTTCCAAAAATTAAAATTATTCCAATGCTCGGATCAGAGGGTTACGAGGAATGGATTGACGAAAACGAAGCGCTCTTGTTTGGGTAATTGCTTTGTATTTTTTGCAAAATAGTATGAATATTGCTTTGTATTTTTTTACTTTTTGCCTGTTAGTAAACTTTAAAACATTGATTTTAATTTACATACGCTGATTGGGTGAAATATCTATTTCAAGTAATTTAGCTATTTCAATACTCTTGTCATCATAGGTGCCTAGTTCTAACTGTACTTTTGCAAAGTCAATAAGTTCTTGGAATTTACTTTTGTCTTTGGCTATTTCTCTCACGTAATAGATTGCATAATAAGAGACAGTTAATTTATTGAGAATGGCTTCTTTTATTTTAGGGTAATGAATGTTCTTTAGTGAAAAACTAATGGCCACTTCATCAGTAGGAAAATCTCTCAAAATTATATCTGCGTTAATTGATATCAACCTGTCTTTTATTTCAGTGTCGTATTTATCAATCTTAGAAAATAGTTGACTAAATTTTTCAATGATTTCACTTGTGGAATAATTAAAACACCATTCTCTGTTTTGGTCATAATCTCCGCTGAAAATATGTTCTATCTCTTTAATGACAGATTTACTACTTATCATAAGTCTATTTCTTTCTTTTTAAGCCAATTATATCCATGTATTTATCAATAGCATCATTTGGAACAGCAACTGCCAAATTGTAATGCTTCAATTTCCATTTTCCGTTTGTTTTCATTAAAACACCAGAACCTCTGCAAGGACCCATCCAAGTGTTGAGATCCTCTTCGTACCAAGCAATTTGGGGATCATTTTCATTAAAGTAAATTTCTCTTCTTGTGGGTGAAAATGCCCATGCGACCTCTTTTTCAAATGCTGATTTTGCCCAGCTTTTCAGTTCGTCACGAAGCCATCGCTCGCTAATATCCGTTCCAAGGTAAATTGCATCTGCTGTCATACTTGAATCGAAAAAAACTGCCTCATCTGCTGTGGCAGCGGCTTTGTGCCAGCGATTTAGCAGACTGTCAATGGCTATTTTATCAATTTCTTTACGTTCGCTATCTGTGAGGCAATTGTCAGTTCGACGACTATCTATGAGAAACTGAATTTTCCATTCATTATTCTCCTTAGCCAATACAAAATGATTATATCCGCAGTGGCTCAGTTTACCATCAAGAAAAAAGGAATATTCTGTTGATACCCAGGCCAAATTAACATCCCATTTTATTTCATAACTGTAAAGCTTTTCCAACCATACATTTGGTCGGGGTTTCATAGCAATGGCCATCAGAAAGGTAGCAGCCGGAGTTGACTGAACCTTTTCTCCTGCAGTTTTTATCTGAGCTGTAGGGTGCAGGGTTTTCGACATAGCCGCACTATCGCCCTTGTGCATAGCATCGAAAAAATTGTCTATTACAGTTTTTATTTGCTGTCTTGTTTTGGCATCATCCTGTGCAAAAACTTTCAAACTCAAGCTCAACGATATAACAAGTAAGGTATATTTTAACATATTTTTTATTTAAAGATTATAGGTTTTTTTACGC
>JBILRK010000113.1:0-6348 GCA_044372705.1 Saprospira sp.
GTGAACAGGCCGGTAGGTCTTCGATTTATTATCATACAGGGATCGGCAAACGGCAATGTTGTTTATGGAGAAACACATCGTACAACTACAAGTTCAAGTGGCCTTGCCAGTGTAGAAATTGGTGGCGGGACTGTCTTATTCAATAGCATTGCCAATATCAACTGGGCTAATGGCCCGTATTTTTTAAAAACCGAGATAGACCCTAATGGCGGTTTTGCCTACAGCATCAGTGGAACTGCACAAATGCTTTCGGTCCCCTATGCGCTCTATGCCGAAAACTGTCCCAATGCCTGTAAAGATTGCTATTCCACCCTGCTAAAAACTTACAATTTGCTACCCGGAAGATTCTGTAGAAATGGTGGTATCCGAATTGAATTTGGACTTGATGTCAACAAAAATACTCAGCTCGACCCAAACGAGGTCAACAATGCTTTGACAAAATATGTCTGTAATGGAATCAATGGACGGGGAATCGTTTCAACAACAGACAATGGAAACGGCACTTTTACCTTTACTTATACCGATGGCACAACTTTTACCAGTTCAGACCTTAGCGGTCAGCAGGGACCACAAGGTATACAGGGCCCGGCAGGAGCTGCTGGTGTTGGTATTTCATCTACAATCGATAATGGAAATGGAACTTTCACCATCAATTACAGTGACGGATCTTCTTTTACTACGATTAACCTAACTGGTCCACAGGGACCTCAGGGAATAGCGGGCGCGACAGGACAACAGGGACCAATTGGACAGACAGGTGCCCAAGGACCTGCAGGAACTAATGGCAATGGAATTATTTCTACCATCAACAACGGAAACGGCACTTATACTTTCAATTACAGTGATGGGTCATCCTTTACTACTGCAAATCTTACTGGGCCGCAGGGACCACAAGGAAATGCTGGAATTCAAGGGCCCGCTGGCAACAATGGCCAAAATGGCATCGGCATAACAAATTCCTATGTACAGGGTGACAGTCTTTTTGTGGTGCTGAGCAATGGGCAAATCCTAAACACCGGATATGTACGAGGTCCGCAGGGTTCAATTGGTGCAACAGGTCCGCAAGGCACTACTGGACCACAAGGCCAAACCGGAGCGACAGGTCCGCAGGGACAACAAGGACCTACTGGCTTAACAGGGACGCAAGGACCGATTGGCTTGACTGGACCGCAGGGCGCTACAGGGCCACAAGGTGCAACAGGTGCTGTAGGACCGCAAGGACCTATTGGCTTGACTGGACCTCAAGGTGTTACTGGCACAACGGGACCGCAAGGACCTATTGGCTTGACTGGACCTCAAGGCGCTACAGGGCCACAAGGCGCAACAGGTGCAGTAGGACCGCAAGGACCTGCAGGAAGTATTGTTAACGGCACCCAAGGTCAGACATTGTACAATAACGGTTCTACATGGGTAGCTACTTCCAATCTTTTCAACAATGGAACAAATGTTGCCGTAGGCAGCAGCAGTCCAGATAATTCTGCAGCCTTTCAGGTTTCTTCCACAGCCAAAGGTGTTTTATTGCCCTCTATGACTCAGGCTCAAAGAAATTCAATCTCAAATCCTGCCACAGGTCTATTGATTTTTCAAATTGACAATACGCCCGGTTTCTATTATTACAATGGCTCGACCTGGGTCGCTATTGCAGGGTCGGGATCGAGTAGCAGTGGCAGCGGTTCTAATCCTAACACACTTATTTATACTACTGATGGTTTTTAAATTACAATAAATAACTATGAAAAATTTTCTAATTTCCTGCTTCTTACTTTTAAGTATAAACCTATTCTCACAGGGTAACTTACAATTCAATCAGGTCCTGATTCTCGATGCCACTGTTGCCGGCAACGCGGTTACAATTCCCGCTGGTAAAGTCTGGAAAATTGAAAGTGTGGCGATGACCAGTAACAATTCTTATTTCCAGATTCAATGGGGCGGTTCAAATTATTTTGTTATCAATACTTCCTCTGGATATAGCAATCTGCCTTTTTGGCTGCCATCTAACACAACAGTTACATTTATTGCTAGTTCCGCTACCAAAGTCAGCATTATAGAATTTAACGTTGTACCCTGATTTAATTTTAATGCGAAATCTAGCTTCGGTCCTAATGGTTTAGGCCTGGTTTAAAGGCATAATGCTTTTATTATGCTCTTCAATTTAATATTACAAGGCTAAGGAATAACGAACTAACTTTAGCACTTTTGGCCAAACTATGGCCCTTTTGGCCCAACTAATTTGTTAATAATCCCGGAACCTGCATTACCTTCTCTGCTGAATAACTTGTAATTCGCAGTTAATTCTGTTAGTTCTCTTGTTGCGGTTCTTTTGGGATGGACATCTACTTCCTAATCACAATTTTCTCCCCGGCTAAGATCCCTGATTTTCTGTCTCTTATTTTCAAAAAATAAGTGCCCTGAGCAAGGTCTTGTGGATTTAGCTGTTCGCTTGCTTTTGTATCGTAATTTTTAAAAGCAGTTTTAAAAACCTGACGGCCATTGATATCATAAAGTTCGAAGCATAAATCCATACTTTTTTTCAGATTTAGATCAACTGTAAATTGTGAATCGGCAGGGTTTGGAAATACACTGATGCTTTTGAGCGGATTATTTTCAGATTCCTCAATTCCAAGGCCACGCTGTCCATTAGCAAGCGCATAATCACCTTTGAGCACAGTAAAGACCCTAACAAAGCCGAAGGAACCAATACTGACCTTGGTATAATCGGGATGCTCGCGCCATTCCTGTTGTGGAGATTCTCTGTAAAGCAGCATCAGGCTGTCGAGCCCATTACTGAGCAAATCGGCATCGAGAACATTGTCGGCTTCAATTCTGAATTCAGCATCAAAATCGGGCTTCCAGATTCCATTCACAGTCCAATAGCGGCTACTCGAAATCCTGTAGTTATTTGGATTATTTACAATGGGATCGGGTGCAAGCGGATGCTGCTCGGCATGAATCCAGGCAGAGTCTGTCAAAGTTGTAACATTAAAATTGGCAAATCCCACGTAAGCTATTGGTTGAACTCCCGTATTTCTGATCATCAGCTGGCCGTCAAAGCGTGCCTGATTCAGCCTGTGTTCTTCATTTAATAAAACAATATCAGGTTCAAAATTCAACTGGAAAGACAGATTGCTGTACTCGCCAGACACAATTGCGCGCTGTTGCGATTTTTCCCAGTCATCATTCATAAAAGTAAACTGCAGCGGTGTACTGTTATGAAGATTTGGCGCTCCCAACAAACGCTGACGCACCCGGACATTGACATTCCAAATATTGCCATTCTGAACTTTAGAAAAAGAATCCATTTCGAAATGGGAAAAACCACCATTAAAAACCCAGTCGTTGAAAAAATCTGTGAGATCTACCCCACTGTGCTGACTAAGAAAATCGCGCATTTGCTGACTGTTGATACTACGTTGGCCAAAACTATCTAGCACTGCTGACATGGAGGAACGGAAAAGGCTATCTCCTAAATACCAACGCAGATTATGCGCTACCGAAGCTCCTTTTTTGTACACATGGTCGCCATAGGTATACTCATGCGGCATGCCAGAAATGGGTCGATAACCGCCTTCAGATCTGTGCGCATTTTGTAAAACATCATAGTGGTTGTTTTTTA
The DNA here is from genome assembly GCA_044372705.1 of Saprospira sp. Lineage (GTDB taxonomy): Bacteria > Bacteroidota > Bacteroidia > Chitinophagales > Saprospiraceae > Saprospira. The sequence goes on from JBILRK010000113.1 coordinate 3,614, forward strand.
CATCTGCAATGTAGCGGTTCCAGCCATAAACATAGCCAATGAATAAATGCTCGCAAAAGCTCGCCATCCCTTCATTTATCCACATATCTTCGGCCGTTTCGCAGGTCGTTAAGTCGCCCCACCAGTGATGCGATAATTCATGCGCCATCAAATCTTCATAGGTTAGCATTCCATTCAGTGTTGAGCGCGGATAGGCGATATTTGTTGCATGTTCCATGGCCCCGGCATTGAAGGGGACGGCAGAGTAGCCCACCTTATTCCAGCGGTAAGGGCCAAACCAATATTCGTAAGCTGCAATGGCACCAGGAAGATTGGCAAAGGAAGCTTTCATGGCTGCAGTGTCGGCCGCAACGGCCACAAGCTCTATTGGAATTATTCCATTGATACCATTTGTCTGCTGATAAACAGTCGTATAATCGGCTGAGGCTATACAGGCCAGATAGGTTGGAATGGCGCTGTCCATCTGCCAGCTTCTGGTTCTGAACGACCCATTAGTAATATCATTTGTCAGATAACCATTGCAAAAGGCAGGTTTATTTGCTGGAGTTGTGACATTGAAGGTATAGGTAGCCCTTTCTACAAAATTATCGAAACATGGATGCCATACCCGACCAAAATTGTGCGGATTGGCACTGAATCCTACGCCCAGATTATAACTGTAACCGCTTTGAAAATAAAAACCGCCCCAACTGCCATCGCTCTGTGGACGGCCACGGTAATATACCCTGAGATAAGCTGTGTCGTTCTGATTTAGCGCAGTCGGAAAATTGGCAATTATGATCGTATCATTGTGAGAATAGCTAAGTGAATTGCCATTCATTACAATGGAATCAACTGTTAATTTCAACAAATCGAGACTTATTGAGGAAACTGCATTCATTTTTGGTACAAAACGAATTCCACAAGAAGCACTTACATCGCCAGTAGTTACATTATTGATTCTAAAATCGACATCGTAATGCAGCACATCGAAGGTATCGCTGCGCTCATTGTAATTGATATTTAATGCTTTTTGTCCGCCCCATTGCATATAAGCTGCCAAAGTCTCTTTTTTCATCCGCTGACAAGAAGGACAATCCTTGTGTTTATGCTGAGCCTGCAGACTTGAATTCAAAAAGATTAAGCCAAAAATTAAAAAAATCAGCTGAGTAGAAAAGGATTTCATCTGCATTGTATATTTTTGATTTTGGAGATTGAGAGATTGGGTATTCAAAGATAGGATTTTTTGTATCAAGTAGCAAGACTTTTTTATACGATAGACTTAACTTTGTATCAAGTAGCAAGTATCAAGAACCGATCTCATTCCTCAGACGAGAGAGCTCTTTAAATGAAGTTCCGCGAGGTGCATCAGGTATAAAATCATCCGTACATTCTCAAATTCTCAAATTACCACATTCTTTCACTCTTTCACCCTTTCATCTTTCATCTTACAATATGATCCTCGCATTAGACCAAGGCACCACCAGTTCAAGAGCCATTATTTTCGACCATAGCGGCAAGATAGTCAGTATGGCACAGCAAGAGTTCAGACAGATTTATCCGCAAAGCGGCTGGGTAGAACATGACCCAATGGAAATTTGGCACACACAGATAGCTGTGGCAAAAACTGCGCTTCAGCAATCCGGACTTTCAGCAAGCGATATTAAAGCCATTGGCATCACCAATCAACGCGAAACAACTATAGTTTGGGATAGAGCAAGCGGACAACCTATCTACAATGCCATTGTATGGCAGGACCGCCGAACAGCTGAAATTTGCGAAAGATTAAAAAACAAAGGACTTGAAAATATTGTAAGAGAGCGGAGCGGATTGGTAATTGACGCCTATTTCTCGGGAACAAAAATCAGCTGGATTTTGGACCATGTAGAGGGTGCCCGCGAAAAAGCTGAAAAGGGAGAACTTTGTTTTGGAACTGTCGATAGTTGGCTACTTTGGAATCTGAGCGGAGGAAAAGAGCATGCCACTGATTACAGTAATGCCTCCCGTACCATGATTTTCGATATCAGAAAGCTCTGCTGGGATACTGACATGCTCAGACAGCTGAACATACCTGCACAAATGCTGCCCGAAGTGAAGGAATCGAGCCATATTTTCGGCTATGCCGATGCTAAATTTTTTGGTGCAGAAATTCCCATTTCAGGTATTGCCGGAGATCAGCAGGCAGCGCTTTTCGGACAGGGCTGCTTCGAACCAGGCATGGCCAAAAACACATATGGCACCGGCTGTTTTATGCTGATGAACAGTGGCTCAGAAATGATTTTATCCAAGAGCGGATTGCTCACAACTATTGCCTGGGGCTTGGACGGCAGGGTGGAATATGCGCTGGAAGGTTCAGTTTTTATTGCCGGAGCTGCCATACAATGGCTTCGCGACGAAGTAAAGATTCTAGACTCTGCTGCCGATTCTGAATACTATGCCAATATTGTTGACGATAATGGCGGGGTTTATGTTGTTCCTGCCTTCGCAGGACTTGGGGCGCCCTACTGGGACATGTATGCCAGAGGCGCCATTCTGGGGCTTACTCGAGGCAGCAGCAAGGCACATATCATCAGAGCTACGCTCGAGTCGCTCGCCTATCAGACCCGCGATGTACTGATGGCGATGGAAAAAGATTCGGGTTTACAGCTAAAAACACTGCGGGTTGACGGTGGCGCCTCGGCAAATAATTTCCTGATGCAGTTCCAAGCCGATATGCTGGCGGTGGAAGTTTCAAGGCCTGAAGTACTTGAGACAAC
>JBILRK010000114.1:0-6342 GCA_044372705.1 Saprospira sp.
CAGCAATAAATGATGGTGATATTCTAATTGAGCCCTTTGATAGAAGCTGTTTGGGTACCAATTCATACGATGTACATCTTGGCAAATATCTGGCAAACTACAAAGACCCTATACTCGATGCAAAAAAGCATAACGAAATCAATATCTTTGAAATTCCAGAGGAGGGATTTGTACTGCAACCGGGCACCTTATATTTGGGCGTCACAATGGAATACACCGAGTCGCATGCTGCTGTGCCATTTTTGGAAGGCAAATCGAGTGTTGGAAGATTGGGTATCGATATACACGCAACTGCGGGCAAAGGAGATGTGGGTTTTTGCAATACATGGACACTTGAAATATCCTGTACACAGCCCGTAAGAGTTTATTTCGGCATGCCTATCGGACAGCTTATTTATTTCAAAGTTTCGGGAGAAATTGAGAACTATTACAACAGAAAGTCAAATGCAAAATACAACGAAAAAACCATTTATCCGGTTGAATCGATGATGTGGAAAAACAAGTTTTAGTCTAAATGCCTATTTAAAAGCATTGCCATCGAAATATTCGTCGAAACGGTCTTCGTCATTGCCATTAGCCAGTACAACCAATACAACTCCACATAGCACCATCAAAATTTTGATAGAAAAACCTATAGTGGGACCAACTAGGAAATACATCCAATCTGTAAGCGCAAATCGAAGGCCGACCATATTCACTACAATTCCGATAAATCCGATAAGGAAAAGTAAAAAACCTCCCAACATCAGTAAATTTTTCCGATTCATAAGATAAATTTCATTTTTAATTGGCTGTAAAGTTACAGAAACAACTCATAAAATAGCGATATTGTTCATATATTTGCTTCCAAAATAAACTAATTCCAAAGAGAACTGCTTTAGTTGAAGAATGATAAAAATAATAGAATGTCCCAGAGATGCCATGCAGGGCCTTCACGATTTTGTTCCAACCGAAATCAAAACGGCCTATATCAATAAACTACTCAAAGTAGGTTTTGATACGATCGACTTTGGCAGTTTTGTATCTCCTAAAACTATTCCTCAGCTTCGGGATAGTGCCGAAGTGCTAAAGGGTCTTCAGCTTTCAGAAACAAATTCTAAGCTTCTTGCCATTGTAGCCAATCAACGGGGGGCAGAGGATGCTTCAAATTTCGAGGAAATTAGCTATTTGGGCTATCCTTTCTCCATTTCTGAAACTTTTCAGTTGAGAAATACCAATGCTGGCTTAGAGGAATCCCTTTCTAGAGTAGAAGCTATTCAAAACATCTGCGTCAAAAATGGAAAGAAAATGGTAGCATATGTTTCTATGGGTTTTGGAAATCCTTATGGAGATGAGTGGAATGTGGATGTGGTTCAGAAATGGGTAAATACTTTGGCCGAACTTGATATAAGGATTCTTTCGCTTTCAGATACTATTGGTGTTGCAGACAGTAAAACCATTGAATACCTCTTTGGTAACCTGATTCCTCCCTATCCTGATGTTGAATTTGGAGCACATTTCCATACAACAGCCACAACATGGCAGGAAAAAATTGATGCTGCTTACCGAAATGGCTGCAAAAGATTTGATGGGGCAATAAAAGGCTATGGCGGCTGCCCTATGGCAAAAGATGAACTAACAGGTAATATGCCGACAGAAAACCTTATTTATTATTTCAACAAAAACAATGAAGTATTAAATCTGAACGAGGAAGCCTTTCAGGAATCACTAGAATTTGCTGTCGAATCAGTTTTTCCAGAAAAGACTGTCAACTAATTTCATCATTTCTACCTAATTTATCAATATAAATTATAGCTCCTTTGATTAGTTTTTTCAAAAATTACTTAATATTGCAGCTTAATAGATAAAACTCGAAAAATTATACAAAATGAAATACGTATTTGTCGCAATTTTTGCAATCGCAGTTGTTGTTTTGTCATACTATATTTATGACAGCATTCGCCGCCCGGTAAACTTTAAAAGTACCTGGGACAGCAGAAAAGTAATTGTACACAAACAATTGGAAGACATTGTAGAATTACAGAAAATGTACAAGGTATTACACGAAGACAGTGCTTATGCCGGTAGCTTTGATGATATGCTAAACACCTTTCTCAAAGACAGTTTCTCTATTTTAAAAATCGAAGGGGACCCCTACGATACATTGAAGAAAGCAGATACAGTAAGAGTACGTCTTGCCGCTAAAGATTCTCTTTTTGGTCATATGGCAAAAGTTGGTTATCTCAAAGCGGAAGATTTCAATAAATACAAATCTGATAATGCCTATATTGAAGGCAAACTTAAAGAATATATTACCAAAATGAGATTTGTACCATTCTCTGAGGACAAATCTAAAAAAACACCTGCAAAGGAGTTTGAAATTAAAAGTGGTACTATAGCGCTTGAAGGAAGTCGCCTTGCATCAAATTTTGCTACGCCTACCTTTGAGGTTACCACAACAGTGGGAACTTACATGCCTGAATTTGAACCCAAAGAATACAGTATGTACAATCCCGAGTTCGATCCTAAAAAAGTTATCAAGGTTGGTGATTTAAGTAAAGTAACAACTGCTGGTAATTGGTAAATAAAATCATAGATAAACAGTACATAGATCTAAGCAATGTACTTGTAAATGAACTAAACCTATCCCTCCTTATCGGTCCGGATAGGTTTACTTATTTGGTCTATTCAAAAAAAAATAGTGACATTTTGCAGTTAGGGTTTTACACTGCCCAAATTTCAGTGGATAATTTAGAGCAGCTACTTTCAAATATTAATGAGCTGGGAATAGAACTTAATAGTTTAGATTCAATCGATTGCGCATTTCATCATTTTGACATCATCAAGAACAGGAATTTTCAATCGGGCAGCAGTGCTGATTTTAGACTATTTGACTATTATAATGAAGCTGTACATTGTAAAAATTATTTAGCGGAGCAATTTCCAAATGTTAAGTTTAAAGACAGTCAAACTCTTTTACTCAGCGCTTTTAATAAAACATACAGTGAAAAAACCGCTATTTTAAGCTATTGGCAATCAGGTAAATTATTCATGTGGTCGCTTAGCTTTGGGCTTATAGAGGAAAAAGTTGAAAGGGAATTTATAAGTAGCGAAGATGCACTTTACCATGTTTTACATTTTTATAAATCAGCAGGATTTAATGTCCAAAAAGACAAATTTTATATTGCTGGTGAATTGAGCGAAGACTCGACTATCTTTAAACGCTTATTTAATTACGTAGCCAATATCGAATTTGTAAAAAATCCGTCAGCATTAAAGCTTAATACTGATGAAGAATTGCCCGAGCAGCTTTTTTTTGATATTTTATCCCTTACATTATGAGGATAATAAGCGGAAAATTGAAAGGCCGTAGATACGATATGCCTTCTGAGGGTTGGAAAACCCGTCCTACAACTGACATTGCACGCGAAGGACTTTTCAACATTTTACAACATAGCATTGTTTTGGATGATATCATTGTTCTTGACCTATTTGCAGGTTCGGGCAGTGTTGGTTACGAGTTTTTATCCAGAGCGGCAGAAAAAGTAACTTTTGTCGACAAATTTGGCGGATGTATCAATTTTATCAAAAAAAACCTGAAAATCTTTGACATTGAAGCAAATGCAGAAGTTGTAAAATCTGATGTTTTTCAGTTTCTACAAAAGTTATCTGCTGAAAGCTACGACATTATTTTTGCCGATCCTCCCTATGCTGACCATGAAATGATGAAAATTCCGGACCTGGTTTTTGAAAAAAATCTCTTAAAAGATGAAGGTCTTTTAATCATTGAGCATGATGAAAGACATAATTTCGAAAAACATTCTAACTTTGCCTTTTTAAGAAAGTACGGACAATCTCAGTTTAGCTTTTTTAAATAAATTGAACCGCGCTGAAATAAAATAAATTTGCAACCCATGAAACATTGGTGGAAAATACTAGCTGCTTTTCTCATTCTATATTCTCTGATAGCTGGCATGCTTATCCCGCTACGCAGCGGAATTGTTTCCGACAAATCGGCGATGACGCTCAAAACTGCAGCGAATCAAGCGCTCAAATTACAATTTTACAATGCCAGATTTAAGGCTGAAGAAGCTGATCAAATAATAGCCCGTATAAGAATAGATTCCCAAAAAGCTATTTGTGCCGATGCCATAAAAATCAATTCTGCCAAAGAATTAGGTTTGGAATTTAATCTTGCCGGTCTTGACATTAAAAATATTCAAAGTCCCTTTCCATTCGTTGAAATTGGCTCAAAAGAAAATGGTTATGTGTTCAGTTCAGTTTATCTGATTGCTGATAGCAGTAGCAGCTCAGATAAGCCCTTAAAAAATTGCGCGGCAGATTTTATAGCACCCACTAAAAAGGTTAGCTTTCCTTTTCTAAACATTTTGGAAGAGAGCATGCGAAATCTGTTCTTCCACGTTCCTATGTGGTTTGGTATGATGTTTCTGCTGTTGCTTTCTGTCATTTTCTCCATAAAACAATTGGGCAAAGCCGATTCTTTAAAAAATGATACCAAAGCTAAATCTTTTGCCATGGTTGGTGTGCTCTATGGTGTTTTGGGCGTAGTTACAGGTGCATTATGGGCAAAACATACCTGGGGTGCTTATTGGAGTTGGGATGTAAAGCAAAACACCTCAGCGGTAGCATTATTAATTTATCTGGCTTATTTTGTACTCCGCAGTTCATTTGATGATGCAGATAAAAGGGCAAGGATTTCAGCCGTTTACAACATCTTTGCTTTCGCCACCCTTATTCCTTTATTATATATCATTCCAAGAATGGTAGATAGCCTACACCCTGGAGCAGAAGGAAATCCGGCTTTCAGTAGTTATGACCTTGACAGTAGTCTGCGTTTGGTCTTCTACCCTGCTGTTATTGGTTGGATATTATTTGGTGTTTGGATGGCCAACTTGGCTATAAGGGTTGAAAATATATGGGTCAGAAAAATGGAAACTCTATAAAATATTGATAGCCAAAACAATAAATCAATATATTTGGCTTTTTAAAACTAAATTGAACTGAGTTTAAAAATATAAATTGGATTAATTTGTTATTTACTTTTAAAAATCTCAATTTTGCCACAAAATCAGCTATGAAATTTATAATCAACTTTCTAATAATTGCCTTAATTAGCACATTTGGGAATTTCCTTCAGGCACAATCAGCTTCCACAAAAACCGATTTTTTGGAAAGCACAGGTAAAATATATGTGGTAGTAGCTGTACTGGCTGTAATATTCATTGGCATTCTTTTTATGATGTATACCATTGAAAAAAGATTGGCAAAAATTGAAAAAGAAGATGGAGACATCTAAATTAATTTGCATCGAAACAACTTTTAAATATTCTTTATTGACTAATTTAATCTAATTCTATGGCGGATAAACATTATAGCTTCTTCGAAGGTGTTGTCAAGAACTTTGACAGAGCTGCTCCATACAGTGGTCTAACAAATGGCCTCTTGGATCAAATCAAAGCATGTAACTCCATCTTCGCAATGAAGTTTCCGGTACGTCTCAATGACGGTGGCGATGTTGAAGTAATTGAGGCATACCGCGTTCAGCACAGTAATCACAGAATGCCTACTAAAGGTGGCATCCGTTTCAGTATGGATGTTAATCAGGATGAAGTGATGGCACTTGCAGCGCTTATGACTTACAAATGCGCAGTTATCGGCGTACCTTATGGCGGAGCCAAAGGAGGTGTAAAAATCGATCCAAAAAAATACACTGTTGAACAGTTGGAAAGAATTACACGCCGTTATACAGCAGAACTGGTACGTAAAAACTTTATAGGCCCTGGTCTTGATGTACCTGCTCCCGATTACGGAACAGGTCCTCGTGAAATGGCTTGGATCATGGACACTTACATGACCTTAAAACATGGTGAGATGGACGGCGCTGGTTGCGTTACCGGAAAACCTGTTGAACAGAACGGTATTGTTGGACGTGCAGAAGCTACTGGTCGTGGCGTATTCTACGGTATCAGAGAAGCTATGTCTTTCGAAGATGACATGAAAAAATTGGGCTTGACCACAGGTACCAAAGGTAAAACAATGGTAATTCAAGGTATGGGTAACGTAGGTTCTCACACTGGTCTTATCTCTATCAATGAAGGCGGAATCAAAGTAATCGGTGTAGCCGAATATGAAGGTTCTATCCACAACCCTGAAGGAATTGATATTGCGGCATTACTCGAATTCCGCAAAAATACAGGTTCTATTGTAGGTTTCCCTGGAACAACTACGCTAGAACATCGTGGAGCTGCCCTAGAATTGGAATGTGATATTTTAGTTCCAGCAGCACTCGAAAATCAAATCAATGCCGAAAACGCTTCCCGAATCAAAGCCAAAATCATAGCC
>JBILRK010000241.1:0-4481 GCA_044372705.1 Saprospira sp.
CTTCATCTTTGATAATTTTATCAGAAAGCCCTGTCATTTTTAACGCTTTTGAGTTTTGAAAGGCTTCTAACAGAATGAGTGCCTTGCTTTTTTCTGAATAGTAATAGGCTTTCTCTTTAAATTTTGTGTCTTTCTTCACTTTTGCTAATTCAACAGATGCTGAAATTGCCATTTCATAAGCATCAATCATCATATCAGAAATAATCATTCTGCCAGCTTCGGCATTCATATCATTTCTGATTTTGTCGGCAATTTTATCTACAAAATCAAGATGTTTCAAAGCTAATTCAAGATCTGAAACTGCTTTGGAAAGCTTATAACGTTTGAGATAAATAGAAGACTTTTTGGCTATAAAATCGTTGAGTCTGTACAAACTTTCTACCTGACCATTTTCAATAAGCTTCCAATCTGGGCAATCATTGAGCGCTGTTTTTGATGTTAAATGTACAATAGCATCATGAATGGCAACTAGCGCCAAATCATAATTTTCCTGATAGACATAAGTTTCTGATTTTGCAGCCTTAATCATAGCAAAAGCGTAATGATCGGGGCTGTAAAGCTTAGAAGCCAAAGATTCGGCCTCCTTTAGCGTTTTTTCGGCTTTTTCAAAATCTCCAGATTTTGCATAGGCAGAAGAAAGTGTAAATGTTGCATCATACTGTGCTGCTGAATTTGCAAATTTATTTTTTGCAATGGATTTTGCCCTTTCTAAAAATGGGATTGCCCGCTTAGCAACCCTTATCTCATCTGCTCTGTTAAATTGCGGTTCTGTGCCTATCAAATTAGCTATCCCCAAAGCAGTCAGACAAAGATTATAATTAACATCGTCAGTATCCTTTAGCTTTTCAAACAGATTCAAAGCCTTATTCAAGACCAGGACAGCAATAGACATTACATTAAATGATGTAGCAGACTCGACTAAAATCGCTCCTTTTTCCATAAAGTAATTAGCAAGCTCGGGGGCATCAATTCCATAATTTTTTTCACCAAAAGTGATAGCCAAATCAAGATAGTCTTCAGCCTCCTCAAAATTTAGAGCAGCTTTGTGTGTGGTCCCAATTTGCAAATAAATTTTAGACAGTATAGCATTATCCGCTTTTTTCGATGATAATTCAAGGGCCTTTTCCAGATATTTTATAGATGCCGAGAAATTTCCCAAATTACGATACATAACCCCAAGATTAAAATAATCTCTAAAAAGGTCCTCACTATTTGGATTTGCTGATACCCTTATTTCCAAAGCCTTTTTGAAGTAGGGTGTGGCTTTCTGAAAATCATCTTTTTTGTAATAAACCGAGCCAATATATTTATAAACCAGGGCTAAATTTTCATCATTTTTCAATGCCATCGTTTCTGACTCCTTCAGGACTGTTTCCAGCAATTTCAAGGCATCGTCAGATTGTCCATCATCTAATAAATTTTTTCCCTGCTCCGCGCTATACTTTATATACAATCCAAATTTTGAATCTTTCTTGTAAATTTCGCAAGCTGTTTTCAACTTTTTATTGGCCAAATCTATTTTACCAGATTCTTTTAATTTGCTGGCTTCAATTATCAACGCATCGACAGTTGATGTGCCAGATGCAGCTGATTGTCCTTTTAACAGAACTGCAAAAGGGAAAATAATAGCTAGAAGTAAATATTTATTTAAACTTTGTAGAAGCAACATAAGCAAAGCAATATAGGTTGTTTATTTTACCCAAGCAGGTTTTCTGATTAAGTTAAATAAGCGATTTACAATATCCGTACAATTACCCTTCAGGAAACATGAGAAATTTGTTCAGATACAATCTCTAATGCTGTTTTAACTTTATTAGTTTTTCAGTTTGATGTTTGCCAGCACTATTTATTTGGACAAAATAAACCCCAGCAGCCAATTCAGCTGTATCCAAGACAATTTTATCTAGATCAAAAGATGCTTGATTTATTATAATTCTTCCATAAACATCTGTTAACAAAACATTTACTGACTGTAATTCTTTGTCCTGAACTGAAACTGTAATAGTTTCTGAAAAAGGATTTGGATAAATTATTGCAAAATCTTTAACTAGCTCATTTTCAACTGTTGAATTTAGAACCACATTGAATGAATCCCTGCAAATATTTCTGTCATTCATATTCTGAAGAATCAATCTGGATCTTTGATAATTCAGCCTTCCCCCTGATTTCAACAGGTTATTGTCAGGACTTGATAAAGTATCGACAGCTCGTAATAAAGCAAATTTAACTGCTGATGCAGAAGCATCAGGGAATTCGTCAAAAAGCAAGGCTGCTATTCGTGCTACCTGTGGAGCTGCGAATGAGGTACCAGTTTTTGAGTAAAAGGTATTTGTGTTGTCATTCGCATTAAAAATCTGAACAGTACCCGGGGCAGCAAGATCAATATGTCTTGGACTGTAATTTGAGTAAGTTGCCAGTCGATTATTATCTGAAGAATCGAGCGCTGCTACGGCAATTATGTTATCTCTAACTAAAATTGTACTGTCGGCAGTGAAAGGAGAATTAGAAGGCCAATGCTTATAGGAATCGGCTTGGGTGTTCACTCCATCGTTGCCTGCAGAAGTAATAACGAGCATATTACAATTTCTACCTGAATAGATAATTGAATTTTCCAATACAATACAGGGCTCTCCATAGTATCCCCAACTAGCATTGATTACCCTCACTCGGTTAACAGATCCATTTTGCAGGGTATCACCGTAATCAGCCGCATGACGCAGGGCACAAGCCGCGTTGAATACTGTTCCCTTTCCCTCGGCATTGGTGTATTTGTAGGGAACAAAAGCCAATCTATCCTGTGCAGTGTTGTTAGCTGCTAAATTCCCTGGATTATACCCACCCAAAACTCCAGCTACAGCGGTACCATGTCCGTGGTCATCGTAGGTAATATTATCTCTGTCCAAGTAGTTCCAGCCCCAGGCATTGTCAATTTCACAATCATTGTCATCGTCTATGCCATTAGCATTAGTCTCAGTTTGTTTAACCCAAAAACGGTTTTTAATTTCAGGTTTTTCATAATCTACACCCGAATCAATAATGGCAAGCAGCGTTGGATTTGGGACGGGTGTTCCATTTGTAAAATTTGGTGATCTGGGCAAAGTTCCTAATCCTTGACCTAAGAGATTATAGTTAGGGTCGGCACTCAATAATTCGGCTTTATTATTTGCCTGACCAGTTGTTGTTCTGGTACCAGTTCCCAAATTTTCCAAATCAACCTGGTTTAATGTATCAGGAAAGCCCCAGAGTTCTATTGAGCCGCAAACACAGGAATCGATTAATTCAACGCCAAATTCGGCTCTAACCCGCTCTTTTCCTGCAAGGCTAACCGTATCTCTAAACTGTATTACCATTTGTTGGCAAAGTGTAGGGCCGCCGTTTAAATCAACACAGTTTCCAACTTTTATTTTTTTGGGTCTTACAGGAATCATTAAAAGTGGAAAAGAGTCATGACGGGTTTCTCCCCTAAGAAACCAACCGGAATGATAGGCCGAATCTAAGTTTGAAATCTTAATCGCAGCAGGATTAGAACCTACAGCCATAGAAACCCCAATTACCTGACCAAGGCTAGATTGAAAGTTACCGCTACTATTGGTTGCATTCAATTGGCCCATTGTCTGTTGCACAAGTCCAAGACTGTCTCTAAGCCAAAGAACATTATGCACAATATTAGGCGGATAGCCAACGGTAGTAAGAAATACCATGGAATCGCCCTGTGGTCTTCTTCTCACACCACCAATTCCTGCACTGTCTTGGGGGAAATAAATAAAAGAACTCAGTGTGTCGGCATTTGCCGTAATCGCTGCAGGCACATAATGTTGTATTAGATTTCCACTTGGATTATTGGCAAGGGGCACCTGACGCAGCTGAAATTGTCGGGTAATATTGTATAAATCATCAAATTGAAAGCTGTTTCTATCAACTTTCAGTTCTTTTAAATTTTGGAATGAAAGATTATTGTTTGACAAAGTTTGAATCCTATCAAATCGATTTCCTGAAATTCTGAATACCTGAACAGGACTGAATTGTGACTGAGCTCCAAACAACCAATCCATTACCAAAACTCCACCCATATCAGGGTTTTTACTGAGGTCGAGTTCCTGAATATTTGGCCAGTTGTAGAAGCCTGCAACAGCAGGTGGGGGTAAAAAACCTCTTAGTCCATTATTATTTAGGTATAATCGCTCAATGTTGGGAAAGGCATCTAAAAGTTGTGCCGACAACTGCATAGAAATCCTGTTATTGCTTAAATTTAGCGTCCTAATCTGCAGACTGCTGAAAGTAAGAACCGAGTCAATAAGATTAAAAGAAAGGTCTAGCTTTTGTGTCTTGGATGAGTCTCCGAAATAATTTAGATTAATCAGTCCTAATATTTTGTTAGACCTGAGTTCTACAATTTTGGGTAATAGTGATAAGGGCCTACTGGCGGAAGGAATAAACTGATAAGTATTCGCCGGTGTAGTATCCATAGCAGCGTTTGCGAT
>JBILRK010000115.1:0-6322 GCA_044372705.1 Saprospira sp.
GCGGGGTCGTCATAGACTGTGTGCCCCCAAACCATATTCACAAGGAAAGACAATTCGAAGTTTTTATAACTGAGCGTATTGGTCAGACCAAGCAGAAAATCCGGATTTGGTTTACCCACAGGTACACGGTTGTCGTAAAAATCAGAACCTGTGAAACGATTGATATCATCGGAGCTGTTATTGGTTGTACCGTTGTTATCTACACCAAATGCCATAATATTGCCAAACTTATCGTAATAAAGTGCCTCGCCTGCTAGAACTGTTGCAGTTACGGTACTTCCGTTTTGTGTCATGATTGTTCCATCGGCATTGTAACGTGTAATTTCCATATTTTCCTGAGCTACACCGGCATAGCGCACTACAAAACTTTGGCCGACAGGATAGCCCTCAATCACGCGGCCTTCACCAGGTTGACCCGATTCGAATGCATCGGGTGGAAGTCCTGCAACATCAATCACCTTATTTTTAATGAAGGAGAGATTGAGATTGCTTTTCCATTTAAAATCTTTAGTACTGATGTTGTAGCTGTTGACCATAAATTCAAGACCTGAATTATTGACTACACCTGCATTTAATGTCATGGAAGAAAATCCTGAAGAGGTAGGTAACTGAACAGGCAACAAAAGATCGGATGATTGTTTGAAGAAGTATGTCAGACTTCCCGAAATTCTGTCTTCGAGGAATCCGAATTCAAGCGAGATGTCGAGCATCTGAGCCTTTTCCCAGCCAAGCGAGGTGTTCTCCAGTGTTGAAGGAAAAATGGCCGTCCCACCCTGATAGCCTATGCCTGTTGAGTAAAGTCCCAATCGGGTAAAGTCGCCAATATTGTCATTTCCGGTAAGTCCATAGCTAGCTCTCAGTTTGAGCAGATTCATGAAGCTGAGTTTCTGCATAAATTTTTCATCTGAAATTATCCAACCTAAGGCAACTGAGGGGAAGAAGCCAAAGCGTTTCTGCTCGGAAAAACGTGAGGAACCATCGACCCTTCCGGTGAGATTCAATACATATTTATTCTTCAGTTTGTAAGTGCTTCTGGCATAGAAAGATAAAATGGCATTTCCAGTCTGATAGGCATATAGCGATTGATTGCTGGCCTGTTGCGGATTTGTAAATCCTGCATTGGAAAATCCCGACCCAAAAATACCCATACCATTTATCATGGTGCGCTGATAATCAGTGCCCAAAACAGCGTTTAAATTATGGTCTTTTCCTAAATTATTGCTGTATGAAAAATAGTTGCTCCATGAATAGTTGAGAATGTTTGAACCTCTTTTCCAGGCAAATGCATCGCTGTTGGCTGATGGATTTGCCGCCTGGTACTCGTCTTCCTGCAGATTGGTATAATCCAGCCCGTAGGAAGAACGAAAATTAAGTGTTTTGTGAAGTTTTAATTCAGCATAGATGTTCGACAGCGATCTGAGCCTTTTGGCAACAAAATCTCTGTTATCGAGATACCAAAGCGGATTTGAAGCCGGATTGAAATAAGAACCATCTTCTTTATAAATAGGAATATAGCGAGGGATTTGCTGTGCCCAGCCCAATCCGCCGCCATCGCCAGTAGGAACACGGTCGTTGACAGAATATGTAATGCCTGTATTTGCTCCCAGCGAGATAAAATCGTGGCTCTGATTGATGACATTCAAACGGGCTGCAATACGTTGAAAGCTATTACCTTTGAGGAAAGATTCTTCATCGCGGAAAGCACCTGAAAAATAAACCTGAGTCTTCTCTGTTCCGCCCGATGCTGAAAGGTTTCCTTCATGAAAGAATCCGGTTTTTAATGCAGCCGAAATCCAATCAGATCCGCCCTTCATGGCAAAGCTATCGGCCTGTGCACGGGTATAGGTTCTGCCTTCAAATATGCCGATTACAGATGATTTCGACTCTGGACTACCAGTACGGTCAATACTCCAGCGGTCACGCAGCGCAAGGTGCTCTTCGGCACTAAGCAAATCGAGGCGATTGGTTTCATTAACAATGCCGCTTTTATAGTTGAAGCTAAATTTGGTTTTACCTTCTTTTCCTTTTTTGGTGGTGATAAGTATAACACCGTTTGCTCCACGTGCGCCATAAATTGCAGCAGCAGAAGCATCTTTTAAAATGTCGATAGAGGCGATATCATCCATGTTCAGGTCGGCAAGACCATTGGCTCCATTGCCAAGTGCATCGGCATTTACATCTTGATTTGAAATTGGCACACCGTCCACAACTATGAGCGGATTACTTCCTGCTGCTATAGAATTTGTACCACGGATTTGAATTTTTGTAGTACCACCACCTGCAACTCCACCACCTGTTGTAATTTGTACACCGGCGGCTTTTCCTTGGATTGCCTGATCGAAACTTGAGCTAAGCGCATCTTTCAAATCCTCGTCTTTAAGACTGGAAACCGATCCTGTAAGGTCTCTTTTCAAACTTGTTCCATAGCCTACTACTACAACCTCCTCTACTGAAACATAGGCCATTTTCAGGTCAAGCGTTTTTGTTTCATCGGCCTTCAGTTCAACCGTTAATGAAGTGTCGGCATAGCCTAAGGCGCTGAATTGCAATGTGTAAGTTCCTTCAGATAAGGCATCGAAACTGTAAACACCCATTACATCAGACTGGATATAACGGTTCTGTTCTATCAGTTTGATATTTGCCATAGGAATTTCTATTCCCTCGGGATCATAGACAGTGCCCTGAATTATTGCTTTCTGGGCGCTGAGCATAGCTGTACAGCCCAAAAAGAGCAGGAGGAGAATGCAGTTGGTCTTCATTTAAGGTTTGATTAGTTGTATGGTTTTTCCAAGTTTATTGCCGATGTTAAGCTGGAGAATGCTGAATTTTGGTATTTCAAATCCGCTGAAATCGATTATTGCAGCACCATTTTGTAGCTGAACGGAATTGCGATTCCATATCAACTTTGCAGAGGCATCGTAAAGGCTCAAATCAAGTAATTCATTATTAAGCGATTCGATTCTTACACCAATACTGTTAGTGCTTTCCCACCAGTAACTGATGCCGTTGCTTTCTTTAAGGGTTACAGCCGCAACATTGCTGTAGAAGAATGAACCGTCAAGGTCAACAATTTTGAGGCGGTAATAATTTATGCCCTGATGCGGAAATGGATGAAATACGCTATAATCGCTGAGACTGCTCACTTCGCCAATCGCTTCGACCTGCGCAATTTTTTCCCATACTGAATTTTTGTTCAGATGTTCCAATTCAAAAAAGTCACAGTTTTTCTCCTGCAGTGTAGTCCAAAGGCAGAGCACCTCATTGTTTTGAAGGTCGGCTCTGAAGCGTAGCAATTCTGTAGATAACAGGTTCACTTCACCCCCGGTAAAAGTTGAGAAACTGGTTTGATTAAAAAGTGTAATTCTATTGACCCCATCGTCTACAATTCCTAAGGATTCCCAGTTAATCCCATTATCATTGGTTTTAATTTCTTCAATCAAAGTTTCTGTTCCATTGATATCGTTATTATTATAACTAAATGCAATGTCGTATTCTACATTATTTATATCGTTTGGCTCAACAGTCCAGTGTCTTGTAAGAAAATTCAGTGCTGCAGGATTGTTAGGGTGTTTTTCATCTTTTAGGTTCACCCTGATACTAGGCGAAGCCCCAAAACTAGCCGCCCTCAAATTCAAGGAAACCTGACTATATTCTGCGCCATTATCATTATCACCAACTGGGAAGAAAAATAAACCTGTGTTATTGTATTCTTTGACGACAGCACCGGTAGATGTTGGCACAATCATGTTAGTAGATGAAAAGCTACCGAGGATAAGTGCTGTAGGTCCAAGTATTAAATTTGAATTTTGAATAGTAATTAGTCCCTGTGACATTCTCAGTTCATCTTCTATGTAAATATTATTATTGAGAAAAATGCCTGAGCTATTGTTGCTCTCGATATAGTGAAAACGGCTAAAACCAGTAAAAATACCGGTTAAATATTGTGGACTGTTACCATCTAGCGTAACCAAACGATTGTTGCTGAAAAATATATTTTGGTTATTGATGTTCCCTGCCACTCTTAGGTCATCTCCTATATCGGCATTCAATGCAAAGCGGCTTGTTGCATCTATCGTTAAACTACCCTCGATGTGTATATTGTTTGTAAAAGCGTTATTGCCATCGCCATTCAAAATCGAAAATTCTGCATCTCTACTCAAACTGGTATTGCCATTTATAGTAAAGAGGCCATTGGCAAAACCTCCCGGTTCCCATATAATTTTAGAAAAAGAATCGATTGTTACATTTCCATTGATTACGCGGTTGAAGTCATCGTAAAGTCTTATAGTTGTGCCGCCACATATTCTTAGATTGTATGGTATATTGCTTTGATCCCATGATAATGAACCAAAATTAAGATTATAACTTCCACCGGTTCTGAATTCAAGTGTACTTCCAGGCGCATAAGTACAAGGATTAGTAACCATATAGCCACCCGAAAGGATGGTAAATTTACCGCTTACAATTGAGTTAGTACCAAAATTGATTCCCCCTTGAGTATTTATATTATTGAAATTTACATTGCCGCTTACATTTCCAAGGCCTAAGAAATGAACGATACCTTGGGCCCTGTTGAAGTTGCCATTATTCTGAAATAAGCCATTATTATTGATGAAAAGAGTTCTTGCTATAGCATCTGAACCAGTAAAAGTTGCTCCGGCATCGATTCTAAAAGAAGAAACTGTTGCATTCACGTCGAGTGTGAGATTGTCTTGAATTCTTACGGCTACTGCTGCTGGGGGCACCTGAAATGCATCCCACATGTTAGGGTCGTCCCAGGTCCCGTCGCCACCACTTCTTGTGGTCCATTCTGTCTGTACTGTGTAACTGTAATTTGGACCACCATTATTGTTAAGGTTTATTGTGTACCAATCGGCATTATTATGATTTATCGATAATCCTGCGCCGGATGTAAAGACATAATAACGTATTGTTGCCCCAGCTTGATTGATTGCAGATGGAATTGTAGATACATAATTTGGTCCCGACAAAGTCATTGACTGCACCGTGGAACTGGCCCAATTGTCAGTTGTGTAGCGCAGGTAAACAGCCTGTCCTGTTGAAAGCGGACCTGAAACAGCAGCTGTAACTGTAACTGCTTGTGTAGGAAACACCAGAGAAGGACTCTGATTGACAAGGCTTATTGTTCTAATTGCGCCCTGAATTCTGAACAATACAAATTGATTGGAACCGGCCGAGGGCGATTTGAAAATGTATTCGTCTGTGGTATTAGGTACATTAAGAAACCAGGCACCATTTGTACAGTTGGTATTGGCTGCAGTGAAAGGATTGCCAATGCTGATAGCCTGATCTTGACCCGGAGTGCAAAATACCGACGGAGATTGCTGGAAACCAAAAGAAACAGTTCTGAAATATTGATTACCTGTACCGTTTGCACGGGTTGTAAATATCATGGAACTGCCAGCGCTTGTTCCGAAATTATCGACTGTTGTCCAATTATTTGTGCCAAAACCTGCCCCAATAAGTCCGTTTTGTGCATTAAGGCTGCCTAAAGACAACAGTATTAAAAATGTGTAAAAAAATCTTGTCATATCTTGGACATTTTTAGTGAATAAAGTTTGAAAAAGCCAAAAGAAAAATAGTTCAAATATTTATTATAAGTAATTGATATACAAATAATAATGCATTAAAAATAAAACTTGTTTATGCAATACTTGTTCAAAATTCTGCCTTTCGGATAAGCAATTTAGGAAATAATAACTTAATGTCAAAATAACACTAAGTGTTTTTTTGTAAAAATTTACAGGTTTTGTTTCTTGCCAAAAGGACTAGAAGCATTTTGTATAAAATTACCCTTACTTTGTGACAGAAAAGCGATGAAATTACCCTTACTTTGTTACAGGAATACGACAAAATTACCCTTACTTTGTGACAAATGACGAAACGTTTTACTGTATTTGTAGCTCAGTGAAGTTAAATTACCCTTACTTTGTGACAGGAAACTGAAAAAATTACCCTTACTTTGTTACAAGAATACGACAAAATTACCCTTACTTTGTGACAAATGTCAAAATATGTTACTATATTTGTGACTCGAATAAGTGAAATTACCCTTACTTTGTGACAAGAAATCAATAAAATTACCCTTACTTTGTTACAAGAATACGACAAAATTACCCTTACTTTGTGACAATGATTTAAGTAAAATGTTTTTTATCAATATAATATGAAAAGAGATATAATTTTTAGTTTGTTAGATTGGAAAAAATCATCCAAACGAAAACCCTTGATATTGAGAGGGGCGAGACAAGTGGGAAAAACAACAGCAGTGAATGAGTTTGGAAAAAGTTACAAACAATAT
>JBILRK010000116.1:0-6271 GCA_044372705.1 Saprospira sp.
ATAGGGCTTTTCTCCCTGCAAAACCAATTCTCCGACATAGGGGCTATTGTCGGGATTTGTGATATAGGCCTGAATAAATGAAAAGGTATCTCCGGGTTCAAGTTTAACTCCGTCAAATTGTGCAAAAAGCTTGCTTGTAAGCAATAAAATGCTTAGTATGAATAGTTCTTTTTTCATGGCATTGTTGTTTTTTATTTTTCTTTTGTATTCCTAATGCCAATTTAATAAAAAGTAACAGGTTTAGCATAAATTAATTTAAAATCAGCGGAAATCCGTCTAGTAAACTAAGGGCAAAGTCCTATCCCTGGTAAATTTTTATTTTACCGCAGATGTTTTTCAAACAGCGCTGATTAAACTGATCTTCGCAGATTTTATTGCCTACTCCACCCACGGCTATATGAATTCTATTGCTGACAATATATTTTATAATATTTTTTTGCATCTTCCTTTCCCAACTTACCCGATGTGGAAAGATCGGCACAGCCGCCCTTGGCATCGCCCAGCATAATCTTTACATTAGCCCGGTTCATATAGTTATCAGGATCTTTTGGATTAATTTCAATCAATTTATTGATATCGCTCAAAGCTTCTTTATTATTTCCGAGTTCGACCCTGATGCTGGCTCTTTCCGCATAGTAATACTCGCTATTTGGCGCTAATACTATAGCCTTATCCAAATCGGCAAGCGCTGCTTTACTATTTTTCAGTGCTTTATACACCTGAGAACGTTTGTAAAAATAGGAATGGTCCTTTGCGTTCAATGCTATTGCTTTGTTCATATCGGCAAGGGCCGCATTGTAATTCTTTGTGTTGTACCATCCAATTGATCTGCTCTCGTAGGCTTCAGGATCTTCGGGAAATTTTTCGATAAAAATCGTAAGGTCAACAATTGCACCTTTAAAATCGTTCAGGTTCAACTTGGATACACCGCGGTTTGGATAAATCTCATAATTACTGCTGTCGAGTTTCAACGCGCTGTTGAAATCGTACAATGCCATTTGATAATTATTCATTTTGCTGAAGCATATCCCTCGATAAAAAAAGGCGCTGCTTTGCTCTGGATTTAGCCTGATTAGGGAACATAAATCGTTGAATGCCGTTGTATAATCATCAAGTTGTATTTTGGACATGGCTCTGAAATAATAGGCACCCTCATCATTGGGATCCTCTTCAATACAGAGATTTAAATCGCTGATTGCCTTTTCGAATTCCTTTGTTAAATAGTTGTTCATCCCTCGGTAAAAATAAGCCCGGGTGAGGTCAGGATCGAGCTGAATTACTTTATCAATATCCTTTGATGCCGCGCTATAATTACCTAAGCCGATGAGTGCTGCGGCGCGGGTTAAAAATGCATCGGGATAGTCGGGATAAAGCTCCAAAGCCTTGTTCACTTCTTCGATGGCCGCTTCAAAATCCTCCAATTCGATATTGGCATTAGCCCTTTCCAGACTTTCCTCGGCAGCAGTTTGGGCAAAGAGGACCACAGGTGCAAGAAGTATTGCAATCAGAATAAATTGTTTCATAATGCTTGTTTTTATAGGTGTTCAAAATTAAAGTTCATTCAAAACAGGCTTTCTAATGCGCTGATTTTGAAACGAAAGTAAAAGCTTAAAACCTAATAATATTTTAGCACTATGTTAATTATATTATAAAAATACAAAATATATTAAATGGTTAAAATAATCAGTATTTAGTTTTATGTGTTTGATTATCTAATACTTATGTTTTTAATTGGGGTGGATTTTTATTAACGAATTTGTAAAATGGGAGGGGAAATGTTGTGGGATTGTTAGAGGGGGCAATGCTTTATGAGACTATTATAATTTATTTCCGATACAGAAAGTAATTAAAATTGAATGTCAATGTTTTATAATTTAAAAATACAAAACTTTGCAAAAAATGAAAAACCCTGCCGATTAGCAAGGGTTTCTGTATTGTAATCTTTATAGAAGTTGGATTTATTCATGAGGGTTATAGCCTATAACATTGGTTAGGTCTGCATCTGTTAGATTAGCACCTGTTAGGTCTGCATCTTTAAGGTTAGCTTCCCTAAAGTAAGCACCTGTTAGGTCAGCTCCTTTGAGATTAGCTCCTCTCAAGTTAGCTCCTTTTAAGTATGCATATTTTAAGTCAGCATCTGTTAGGTCAGCTCCTATTAGATTAACATCTGTTAAATCCACAACTGCTAAGTTAGCTCCAATAAGAGTAGCTCCAGTTAGGTCTGCAAGTCTTAAGTCAGTATCTGTTAGGGTTGCACCTGAAAGAGTGGCACCTCTTAAGTCTGCTCCTGTAAGTAAAGTACCTGTTAGGTTAGCACCTGTTAGGGTAGCTTCTCTTAGATTAGCTCTACTAAGGTCACCATATGTAAGAATAGTTTCTCTTAGGTTAGCACAATTTAAATTAGCTTCTATTAAATTTAAAAAAGATAAATTTATTTCGCTCAAATCTACACCTGTAAGATTTAAAATCTCTCCCTCCTGGAGTAAAGATATGTGCTTTATAAAATCCATTCTTGTAAAATCTGCCATAATTTTATATATTAAATTGTTTATTAAGGTATTTCAATTAATAAAGGAAGGAAATTCTTTAGGCAATCTTACTAAATAAAAGTTATTTCCCCTATTTATATCCTATTTTTCCCTTTCAACTTTTTCTTTGCGATTTCTCTATCCAAAGATTTTACCTTGCGTTCTAATTTCTTAATATCTTCTTCTGCAAGTAGTTCTTCCGGTTTTATACCGCTTTTCCCTAAAAGAGCCCTAACATCCTTGTTGTTCTTTACGTGTTCGGAACTGATGTTTCCTTCGCCTTTGAGGTCGTTTTTCTTTACGTTAAAGTTGGTAATTTCGGTTGCCAATTGCTTGGCTGTAATGGTAATGGTGGGCAAGAAATCTGCAAGCGGACGGTTTTCCTTAATGCCCAATTTTCGCTTCATATCGCTGGTATTATAGCCGCCAAACATTGCCCAATCGCCCTTGCTTCTGATTCTTGCAAATCCAACGTTGTCAACGCCTCTTTCATATATGGTTTTAGAAAGTTCGGTTTCAGTAGCTGCCAATTTCTCACGCGCCTGTAAACGCTCCATTAGCTGAATGCGATCTTCCAGCAACTCCTGCTTGCGGGTCTGAATGGCAAAATAGCTTTGGGCAAAGGCAATTTGCTCTTTCTTGGGGTCTCCGTTTTGGGCTATGAGGTAACAGGCATAACGGGTAAGCATAAAGTCAGGCACCTCTTTACTAGCGCCTTTAGGCATTTGTATCGTTTTGGTGACGTCAACAAAATGATCAGATACCGCTTCACCAGTGGTTTCGCAACTTTCTTTGGCCTTGTTGATGGCATTTAGAAAATTGCGCCAATCGGCGTAACCCAATAGCTCCTGCAATTCGCGCGCTAACCAATATTCTATGCCATCTTGCTCATAAGCGTATTCTTCGAATCGCTTGTTCAATTTTAAAATCGTATCCTTTTCCATCTAATTTCTTTCCTTTTCTTTTGATACTGTTTTCGAAATGATTTAATGTCATTTTCAAATATAGTACTTTTTGAAAAGGAATGCAAATGAACTTTTTACAATTTAGGGGGCAATAAAATTATAAAATATTGATTATCATCTATTTGCCAATACAGAATTTTGAGAAAATATTTTCTAAGAGATCCTCTACATCCACTTGTCCGGTGATCTCACCCAGGTAGCGCAGCGCATGCCGAATGTCCATAGCCAAAAAGTCGCCTGTGATATGCAGAGAGAGGCCATTGAGTACCGAATGCAGCGATTCGTAAGCTCCATTCAAGGCCTGATAATGGCGCAGATTGGTCACCACCGTATTTTCGCTGCTGATATTTCCCTCGAGGACCAGCTTGTAAAGTGCCTCTTTAAAGGCATCGATATTGTCTCTGAATTTGGCGGAGATTTGATAATGCTCCGCCGGAATTAGCGCTTTCTGATTTTCATTGAGGGTATCGGTTTTATTGGCGAGCACCAAAACGGTAAGACCATCTTTGCTCAACTGTGCAAGGTCTTTTTGTACCTCTTCCTGACTAGTGCTGAGTACATCGTAGACATAAACCAGAATGGTTGATTCGGCTATTTTCTCGAAGGTTTTTTGCACACCAATGGCCTCAATCTGATCGCCTGCTTCGCGGATGCCTGCGGTATCAATCAATCTGAAAAGCACACCATTAATGTTGAGCGTTTCTTCGATGGTATCGCGGGTAGTGCCGGCAATCTCAGATACGATGGCTCTTTCCTCATTGAGGAGGGTATTGAGTAGCGTCGATTTGCCTGCGTTTGGTCTGCCGGCAATCACCGTGCTTACGCCATTTTTAAGGACATTACCCAGTCGGAATGAATCCATCAGTTGCTTGATGATACCCAGGATTCGGGTGATGAGCGCCTCCAAGTCTTTGCGGTTGGCAAATTCCACATCTTCTTCGCCAAAATCGAGCTCGAGCTCTATAAGAGAGGCAAAATTGATAAGCTCTTCGCGTAGTTTTTTGATTTCATTGGAAAAACCACCCCGAATCTGTTTCATCGCCAATTCATGCGAGGCATCAGAATCGGAAGCAATGAGGTCGGCCACAGCCTCGGCCTGAGCCAGATCGAGCTGTCCGTTGAGAAAGGCGCGCAGTGTAAATTCACCCTGTCGGGCCAATCTGGCACCATTGCGCAGAAAGAGTTCCATCAATTTCTGAACGATATAGGGCGAACCATGACAGGAAATTTCCACTACATTTTCACGGGTGTAAGAATTTGGGCCAATAAAAACCGTGGCAAGCACCTGATCAATAGACTGTCCTGCCTCGTCTCGGATATAGCCCAAATGCACCGTATGCGTAGGGACCGTTCGCAAATCTTTTCCACTAAAAAAAGCAGCTAACATGGCAATTGCATCCTCCCCCGAAATTCTGATAACAGAAATTGCTGCCGTACCAGAAGCTGTGGCTTGTGCAAGAATGGTATCTTTTAAATTAAGATAATTGTACATGTATTGCTTTATTTTTTTTCGTTCATCAAATAATCCAAAATGCTTTTTCCAGCAAGCTTTGATTCGAAATACTCTATGATATAAAACTGTTTGATGAAAGTACTTTCGAATCCCTGACTGCCAACAATTTCTCTCAGTTTTTCCAATGACATCACCAATATTTTTTTCAATTCATCCCTACCTGGTTTTCGATCTGCCATCTTCAAGAGTAGATTTGGAACCAAGGTTTCGAAATCACTATTTTTCCCTTGTTCATTGAGATAACGTTGTAACGATTGCTGCTGATATTCTAAGAGTGAAAAATTGCCCAATTCGTAATGAATCATCAGATTAAAGATGGCTGAAAAATTGTAAATATCATTTCTGATGGAATTCCTGTCATCATTTAAAATTGTCCTAATCCAATTAAGCGCATCTTCGTTTTTTCCCAAGATAAAACAATTGACCGAGATGCTTAGTGGCAGGATATAAACATTTTTTTCCTTGGCTTTTTGATCGAGCAAGACACGGATATCTTTTTGATGCTGTTTAATCCAGGAACCCGTTTCAACAAATAACCTTTGAGCCATCAGCGTTTTAATTTTAAACTGATGCACCACAAATTTAAAAAGCACATAACTCACCGCAAGGATTTTTTTCTGTTGCCTTTCGGCAAATTCATTGGCTCTGTCGATTATCGCCGACATTTCATCCCATCTTTCAAGGTTATTAATATTTTGAAGATAATTATTAATTGCAGCGGCATATTGATAACTCTCTTCAACGGCAAATTCTTCGTGGCTTGCAAAAACATCGAGTCTTGATTTTCCCGCAAGGGCTGCCTGTTCATAATCGGCACACATATAATTACAAGCATTCAAAATCGAATAGTAGAGGTCGAGTGTGTAAGGCGGCAGATCCGGTTCCTGCTGCATCAGTGGGTCATTCAGAATTTCTCTGAAAAAGAATCTGTCCTCCTCTTTCTGCGGTACTCCGTACTGATATAGATGATTGAAAAGTTTGAAATGTAACCTGTGATAATCGAATTGCAATGCAAGGTATTTAAGCACTTGCTGTTCTTCCCTATCAATTTTATTGAAGGTTATTTCCCTATCTGCCGGCACTTCGCTTACGGTTGAAATGCTGTATTCCCAATCAAAAATTTGCAACAACTGACGGTTTTTATGATGTTTTTCGGCCAGTTTTTTTGCAGAATTGAGTTGCTTTTCGGCTTGTTTGATTAGTCCTTTTTTGAAAAGCATTTCCACTAGCTGCAAATAATTTCTGATTTGAGTATCAACCGAATC
>JBILRK010000117.1:0-6212 GCA_044372705.1 Saprospira sp.
CCATAAAGTATCCAAAGATTGCCATCGTTTTTGATATTAGCAACAATTGGTGAGCAGTAAATTTCGGCACTGTCGGGAACAACTGCTTTGGCGATAAGCGCACCGTTTACGGCATTTATGACCATCAGATAACCCTCAGGACGGCTTGTGTCCCAGGCTGGTGCTGCGTGGTCGCCACCATTCGATACCAAAATGTCGGGAATATTATCTCCACTCACATCGGGGATAAATTGAGGGTTGTAAAAATTATACAAACCGCTGTCGGCAGGATTTACAGGGTGTGGAAAATAATCCCAAATCAACTGTCCATTGCTGCCGTTAATGCACAACATTTGAGCACTACGACCACTGATGAACACATCACTGATGCCATCATTATTGACATCCTGAAAAATAGCCGATCCGAAGACCTCATTTCTCGACGCTCTTTTCCATAGCAAATTGCCATTAGCGCCGTTGTAGGCCATGATACCGTTATTGCTGTACTGAGCATCAGTGCCTCCACCAATAACTATGTCTTTTATACCGTCGTTGTTCAGATCACAAGCTCTTGGCGATGAGAGCGTTGGAATTGAATCGGTAAAATTTTGCCAAATTAGATTTTGGGCATTTGCTTCACTAAAAAAAATAAGCCCTAAGATTGTAAAAAGTAAATTTTTCATAGATAGCGATTTAATTTTAAAGTTTATCGGTTTCGATGCTGCTCAGATTAAGGTCTTGAGTCGCCTTATTTCGACTTGGCATATTCGTCATAAATGCCAGAACCATCACTCCTGAGAATGCCAAAAATATGATATTACCACTAAGAAGATAAGCCACTGTGGAAAAAATAGAGGGACCTTCCAAAAGTGCATATCTGATAATCAATGCGCTGCGGTATGCTTCAAGTTTTATCTCAAAAGAGCTATCGTTTTTAATTTTTCCTAATAACTGCCTGAACATAAAATTTGAAATGAATAAACCCGAGCCAACAAGGATAGGCACGATGATATTAAGCATATCATCGGTCTGGCTTTGCGGAGGATTCTTTGTCACAATAAAAAACGCAATAGCAATAAAAATTAACTGTCCTGCAAGCAGGGCAAAAAAGATAATGCTCATTGTTTTTAAAAAGCTGTTTTGCATAAGCTTAAGATTTTGTTTTACCATGTTCAACCCAAATTAGTCGGGACAAATCGTAACCGACATTTTTGGCGATGTTCAGATATTCAGTTTTGATTGCTTCGGGTATGGTCGTTTCTCGCGATAAAATCCAAAGGTAATCTACATTATCTCCAGCTACCAGGGCGTATTTATAGTCTTTATCTAAAGCAATGACATTGTAACCTCCATAAAATGGACCGAAAAAAGAAACCTTGAGCATAGCTGTATCGCTACTGCCAACAAATTTTGCCTTGCCAATGGCCTTTTGCCATTTGCCGTTTTTGTAATTATAACCTCTGTTTTCTACCCTGATTGACCCGTTGGAGTTCAAAGAATAGGTGGCAGTGGTATTATTTAGATTTTTTTCAAAAGTAAAGTCAAAACGGGCAATTTCATACCATTTACCCAGGTATTTGTCTTTGTTGAAAGGGCTCACAGCCTTTGCACCATCGGGGATTGTGGTACGACTGCAAGAGAAAAAACTAAAAAATGTTAGCATCAAAAGTAATTTGTAAATCATGACATGCTGAATATTATGCCCTAAAGTTACAAAAATAAAAACTTTCCGCTATCATAAATTTTATCATCATCTGCCCAAATCTCCCCACCGTTTTTCATATCGGCAATCATATCCCAATGGATAGAAGATTGATTTTTTCCGCCGCATTGATAATAGGTCTGTCCGACTGCCATATGAACAGTACCGCCTATTTTTTCATCGTAGAGGATATTTTTTACCGGACGCTGAATCCTTGTATTGGTACCAATAGCTACTTCGCCGAAATATCTAGCGCCTTCGATAGCAAAGATTTTATCCAATAAGGCCTTGCCCTTTTTTGCTTCCCATTTTTCGACTTGCCCATCTTTCACCCAAAGAGTTATACCCTCCACTTCCTGTCCCTGATACATAGATGGATAAGCAAAATGAATCGTTCCATTTACGCTATCTTCGATAGGTGCGGTGTAAACCTCGCCCGAAGGCATATTGGTTTTACCGTCGGAGTTGATCCAGATGCGGTCCTTCACTCTGAAGCTGATATCGATATTTTCGCCTTTGTATCTAATTTTGTCTTTGGTATTTAATACATCTACAATCTTTTGCTGAGAACGGCTTACTTTGCGCCATTCCTCAGCTGGATTTTCCTCATAAAGGCAGCAGGCATTGAAAATAAAATCAGAAAATTCTTCGAGCGTCATGCCGGCATTCTGCGCATGTGCTATGGTAGGATACTCGCAAAGGTTTCGTTTCAATTCAAATTTGCCGGTCCGTTCTGAATATAATTTACTGTATGGAGCTCTCGCCTTTGTATAAAGCTGTTGTCTGTCACCTGAAGCGCTTTTGGGACTAATGCTGTAAAATGGCGCTCGAATATGAATATAGGCATCGAAATCCTGCATAGCTATGGCATAGTAAGGGTCTACAAATTGCAGATGCGCATCGCTGCCTTCTTCCAAAGTTATCAATCCCTGATCTCTGAAATCGAGCGAAACTAAAGCGATGCCACCTGCCTTTAGCGCTGCCCTGTAAACCTCTCTAACCAAAGGCTCAGCCAAAGTACTGGAATTGATATAAAGCTTTTGACCCGGCTCTAGGCTTACACAGTAGTTGACCAAAAGGTCGGCATATTTTTCAAGAATATTCATCATTGATAATTTAATCCCGATATTTTAGAAACCCTCTTTAAGACTGACGGTTCTGTTGAAAACCAATTTTTCTGAGCTACTGTCTTTGTCAAGACAAAAATACCCAATGCGCATAAATTGGAAACGGTCGTCTGCAGATGCATTTTTAAGAAATGGTTCCGCATAAGCCGTTGAAACAACTTCTAAAGATGTTGGATTCAAATCATCGAGGTAGTTGCCATCTGCACCTGGTTCTGCCTTAGAAAAAAGTCGGTCGTATAGTCTCACTTCAACAGGTAGAGCCTCAGTTGCAGAAACCCAATGCAGGGTACCTTTTACTTTTAGTCCGCTTGTGTCTGAGCCACTTCGGCTGTTTTCTATATAGCTGCAATGTACTTCAGTGACATTGCCTTCAGCGTCAGTCAGATAATTGTCGCATTGTATGATGTAGGCACCTTTTAATCTTACCATTTGACCGGGAGCGAGGCGGAAATATTTCTTAGGTGGATCGATCATGAAGTCATCCTGCTCTATGTAAATTTCGCGACCAAAAGGCATAATATGACTGCCACTGCCCTCCATCTCAGGGTTATTTTCAACCTGCATCTCTTCTGTTTTACCCTCAGGAATGTTTGTAATAATGACTTTGAGTGGCTGTAAAACACACATGGCTCTTGTGGCTACCTTATTCAAGTCTTCGCGCAGACAGAATTCCAGTAAATTGATTTCAATCTGTTGCTCACGTTTTGATACACCTGCTTTTTCTATGAAGTTTCTAATGGAAGCTGGAGTATAACCTCTTCGGCGCATAGCTGTAATGGTTGGCATACGGGGATCGTCCCAGCCTGTCACAAAGCCCTTTTCGACCAGTTCTTTCAGTTTGCGTTTTGAGGTGATGGTATAATTAAGGTTCAACCTTGAAAATTCAATCTGTTGAGGCGCATATATGCCCAGTTTTTCGATACACCAGTCGTACAAAGCGCGATGAGGTTCAAACTCGAGGGTACAAAGCGAATGGGTAATACCTTCGATGGAGTCGGATTGGCCATGTGCCCAGTCATACATCGGATAAATGTTCCATTTGTCGCCTGTGCGATGATGCGCCATTTTTTTGATTCGATAAAGAATAGGGTCACGAAGTAACCAGTTGTCGGCGTTCATGTCTATTTTTGCTCTAAGCACGCAGGTGCCTTCCTCATAGGCGCCGGTACGCATTTTTTCAAAATCTGAAAGGTTTTCTTCTACACTGCGATTGCGGTATTTACTCGCTTTTGCTGCCCTTTTCTCCATATCCATTTCCTCGGCACTGGAAAAATCGACATAGGCATCGCCCTGATTGATGAGCTGAACGGCGTAGTCATAGAGCTGCTGAAAGTAATCGGAAGCATAATATGGTTCTGAATCCCACTGAAATCCCAACCACTGAACATCGCGTTTGATACCGTCCACAAATTCTGTCTCTTCAGTATCTGGATTGGTGTCATCGAAACGCAGATTTGTTTTGCCACCAAATTTTTGGGCAATGCCGAAATTAACACAAATTGCCTTAGCATGACCGATGTGAAGGTAGCCATTTGGCTCGGGCGGAAAGCGGGTATGTACTTTTGCGCCAAAACGGCCGTTGTTGTTATGCTCTACAATCATTTCCTCAATAAAATTGAGTTTTTCTTTTTTCTCTTCGTTTGACGTATTTTCGGACATAATATTTTGAATTTGAAAATGTGCTAATTTGAAAATTTGATAATGTTAATGTAAAGGTCTAGTGTCTAATAGTCTGAAGACTTGTGTCTAAACCGTTAAACGTTTTCCAAAAAATTCATGACATCGAGTAATGATTCATCCGGAATTTCCTCCATGGGAATATGCCCAACCTGAGGATAAATTTTTAAAGTTGAATTAGTGAGCATGGAATGAAACCGATAGGCATTGTGCACAGGAATCCACATATCTTCACGTCCCCAGAGTATAAGTGTTTTGTTTGTTATGTGGTTTAGTGCAGCTGTATTATCGGAAACGGGTTGGTTGACTAATTTCAAAAAAGCATCTGGGTTGCCTTCTCGGGTAAAAAGTTCATAATATCTCGTAATAAGCTGTTCTGTTACCTTGCTTTGGTCAAAATAAACCTGTCGGATAAATTGTTCCATAATCTGTGGACGAACCACATACTTAATAATTCTACCAAAAACAGGAGTCATAGCCAATTTAAATGGTAGCGGAACATTCTCTTCTTCCAAAAATCCTGCGGAGTCTATCAGCACAAGTCTATCTACTTTTTGAGGATAACGGTAAGTAAATTCCCAGGCCAGCCAGCCACCCAGTGAGTTACCCACAATATGGCACTTTTCTATTTTTAGAATATTCAGAAAAGTTTTCAGTACCCTAATGTGGTTTTCCATCGAATAGTCATTGGCATCATTAGGACCAGTAAGCCCAAAACCCATCAAATCGAGCCTTATTACACGATAGTGTTTTTTTAATTGTTTATTCCAATCGTTAAAAGTATGCAACGAAGAAAATGCACCGTGAAGCAGAAGCACAACATCGCCTTCGCCCTCATCACGATAATGAATCATCATATTGTCAATTACCAAAAAACGCGATGCGTCGGTAGTATATTTAAACAAAAGATCCTTAAGTAGCATACTTCATCATGAATAACTAAACTCAAAGCAAATTTCTTTGAAGATTTTATTTCTCATCAAAAAAGTCCTTATTTTACATTCAAAATTAAGCTGACAGCAACCGAAAACTGTTTGAGAATACTGATTTTCAGTGCAACAGAGGTCGAAAAAGCAAATTTGCCAATTTTGAATTGCGATATTACAAAAAACTTTTGGAACATGAACAGTTCCTCATCAAAAAACTGAGCCTTTATGAACAAATCAGTAACTATTGTTTCGTACAATGTAAATGGTATTAGAGCTGCCATGAAAAAAGGATGGGCCGAATGGGTCTTGACTAATAAATTTGATATTGTGGGCATACAGGAAGCTAAGGCTTATCAGGAGCAAGTAGATTTTCAACTGCTGAGCGATGCAGGTTACCATGTTTACTGGCATCCGGCTCAAAAAGCAGGCTACAGCGGGGTAGCAGTTTTTTCAAAACTGAAAGCCGATAATGTAGTGGAAGGTATGGGCAATCCCAAATTTGACTACGAAGGCCGTGTGCTGCGCCTCGATTTTGGCGACTGGACCCTCCTCAACTGTTACTTCCCTTCAGGAACCTCCGGCGATGAACGCCAGAATGTAAAATATGAATTTCTCGATGCCTTTTATGACTGGCTTTTTGAACTGAAAAAAGTGCGTCCTAACCTAATTATTCAGGGCGACCTCAATATTGCGCACGAAGACATCGACATTCACGACCCAAAAGGAAACAAAAAAAGTTCCGGCTTCCTTCCCGAAGAGCGTGCCTGGATGAGTAAATTTTTCGATAATGCCGGCTTT